>CALLPZ010000431.1 GCA_938015405.1 uncultured Pseudanabaenaceae cyanobacterium | reverse complement strand
CGCCACCAGGTGATTACCCAGCCCCACATTCTTGCCATCCGGGTAGATGAAAGCCTCTACTTTGCCAATTCTAAGTATCTGGAAGACCACCTTCAGCTCTTAATCGCCGAGAAACCGACCCTGGAATACCTCGTGCTCATTTGCAGCGCCATTAATTTCATCGATGCTAGCGCTTTAGAAAGCCTGGAACGCTTTGGCGAAGACCTCAAAGAGGCTGGCGTTGAGCTGTGTTTGGCGGAGGTGAAAGGGCCGGTGATGGATCAGCTGGAGCGAGGGGGCTTTCTGGAGCGGCTGGGGCGCGATCGCGTTTTCCTCACTCCCCACGATGCCATGATTGCACTGACCGAAGTGGTAAATTAAACTTGCATCGCAGGTCTGTAGCCTCAAAAAATGTAAACACAACTAGATAAAAGGAGTAGGGGCAAGAGCCGAGTTCAATTGGGTGACAGCATTACTGGGAGGTATACTGATTTGATCTGAGTGTAATGCTACTCCTGGCGTTCAACGGTCGCATTGCTGGAATCAGTGGCATGATCGATCAACGGTGCCATTACATTCAGAGGGTCTGTGGCAAAGAATTGAAGAGGTAAAAAAGCTCTGCTGAATTAACTCTTGTCTATGCAACAAAGTCGAAGAGCTGATGAATGGAAGAGAGTTGTGCCCTAACATCTTTGTTTTCTACTCCCTGAGCCTGGCTTTTGCGAATTATATTCATCTCTTCGTAGCCTAGGATCGTCCATGGAACCTTGTTGAAGGAAGCAAATCCTAGGCCAGGCTTCGTAGATATCAACGAATGTTGAGCAAGATGATGTCAGCTTGGAAATGACGCTACTTAAACGGCTGAGCAGATGACATAGTGAGGAGACAGGGAGTGGCACTTTCGGTTTCCCCAGGTTTTCCCATCAGCTGCTCACACACCCTCATTTTGGCAACAGAACCACCGCATGATTACCTTTCAGTTGAACTTTAAGCCCGATCCCAGCACTGGTGCTCAACCGACTCTGGCTCAGCAGAATGCCATGAACCTGGCGGCGAGCAACTGGGGTAATCTCTTTGCAAATACTGCGACGATTCAGCTCGATGTGACATCGAGTAATGACCCGAACAGCAGCACACTGATGTCGGCTGGCTCGGAATTGACGGCTAATCCTGCTCCGGGTTTTGGGACAACGGAAGTCGTTCGGACAAAAATCCTAACCGGCACAGACCTCAATAGTTCGACTGCAGATGGCGAAGTGACGGTGAACTGGGGCATTAATTGGGAGTTGGATATCAATCAAACGCCCAGTATCAATGAAGATGAATTTGATTTCTATTCCACTTTCTATCATGAAATCAATCATGCACTAGGTTTTTCCAGTGCCATTGGTAGAGATGGAAATACGTTCTCTGACCCATTTTTTCAAGGTAATTCAGCTTCCAATGAACCTGGCTCCTGGAGTGCACTAGATCAATTTTTGACGGATGCTAATGGCAATAAGCTGATTGATACCTCAGGATTTCTCAATACTTCGACTTACGAAACTCTATTGACCCAGGGAGATAGTGAAGAGCAAAAAGGTCTCTTCTTCTCTGGTCCCAAGACCTTAGCGGCGAATGGAGGTAATCCGGTGGGCTTGTATACGCCTACAGCCTTTGAAGAAGGCAGCAGCGGCAACCATTTAGATGATGAAAATAGCAGTCTCAATGGGTTGATGATGCTAGCTGCCACTGAGGCAGGGCCCAGTGCTAGAAGCCTCAATGATGTTGAGAAGGCTATTTTTGAGGATCTTGGCTATAGCTTTGCCAGTACGACCCCGGTGGGTGTGACAGCGGCGGTGGCTTGGAATACGGTGACTGGAGTGGTGTCTTCCTTTGCGATAGACACTCAGACCGCAACGTCGAGTCTGACGAGCCTGGGACGCACCATTGAAGATACAAACTGGCAGTTGCAAACCACCGGAGATTTGAATGGTGATGGGCAGCGAGATGTTCTATTACGCAATGCACTAGTTGGCCAAAACCTGTTGTGGACCATGGCTCCTGGCGGTCGCAGTATTGCATCTGAAGCATTGATTGGTCGAGATGTCCCCGATTTGAATTGGAGCATCGCTGGCACAGGGGACATGAATGGTGATGGAAAAGTAGATATTATCTGGCGTAATCAGGCCGCTGACCAAATTGTGGCCTGGTACATGGATGGCCAAGGCAATATCTCATCTGAGGGCTTGGTGGGTCGCGGCTTTGGCGACAACAATTGGAAGATTGAAGCCATGGCGGATTTCAATGGCGATGGCAAAGCCGATATTTTGCTACGCAATGGCTTGGCTGGCCAAAACCTGCTTTGGGAGATGGATGGGGGCAATATCTTGGCAGAGTCAAGCTTCGGTCGCGATATTCCCGATGTGAATTGGCATATTGAGGGGGCCAATGATTTTGACGGCAATGGCACGATTGATGTGTTGTTGCGCCATCGAGGTGTGGGCCAAGCTTTGCTCTGGTCCATGGCGGATAAAAACACCATTGCGACGGAGCAACTGATTGCTAATGTGCCGGATGGTACATCCCAGTTGGTGTTTTAAGCGGGGATGCGTCTTTGAGAGGGGTGGCTCAGTCAGCCATGGCCATTATCTCGTGTAAGCTCATGAACTGAATGTCTCGTTGCTGGTGGTTTGGGCTTGGCGCTTGGACCACAGCTTGCTTCCCATGAGGAGCAGGTTGGGAAGGAGGGCTGGCGTGGGAATTGCGGGTGGTGAGGCGATCGCCAAGGATTCAGATGTGAGTGCAACTGGGTTGGCTGATTGGTTGGCTGACTGCGAGTCCTGACCCCGGTCAGGGGAAACCACCATGAAAAATAGGGCAATGAGGAATGTGTAAACGCCTTCCATGGACAAATCTCATTTTGAAGAACGGCAGGAGCTGATGCAGGTGATGCTGGGGTAAGTTTACTGTGTCAGTCCAAATTGAGAGAGTCGATAGATCTACCGAGGTTTCATTGCAAGTTTTGGGGAGATATGGCTTGAGAGTTTGAAGTTTATTGCTGCTTTAAGAATGCTTTGGCTCAAGAAAAAGCCAGAGATAAACTACCCCTGGCTTCAGATCCTTTAACTTGTTTCTGTTGAGTTGTGGTGAGATGCACCGGAGAGTTTGGCAGGTCGGTTGGGGGCTGTCGAACTCTCCGCTGGGTTTAAGCGATCTCTTCCTCATCTTCAAAGGTTTCGATGACGGTGAGACCGAGATCGAGTTCGACTTGAATGACGGTTTCTTCGCCGATGGATTCAGCTTGGGCAACGGCGCTGGCAGCATCGGGGGCGAGCTGATAATCGATGACCTCATTCGTCATTTGCAAGACGAAGGGCAACAGAGGGCAGTCTTCTAGTTCGACCCAATGTTCCCGCAACATAAAGCGGGTGAGGGCGTAGCTAGCGAAGTCATTGAGCTCGTCTCCGGCACCAGCCCGGAAGACTTGGGCAAGTTCGGTGGGAAGTTGGAAGTTGATGCTGTCAATGGGCATCGTTGCAGCTTCGTCTGAGGGGGCTGCAGGAGTTGTTGCAAGGAAGTCGCCGGTGAAGACGGGACGGACTTGCTGGGTGCTAATAGTCATGGCAATACCCGGTATGGAACTGGGGACGAAAAATATTGTAGTTCATTTGTACTGAATTGGTGCGAGCGTTATGTAAATTCGCGATCGCCCATCCTTCTCTCGAATCAGACGCGATAGGCTAAGGGCTAGCAATGGATGGATCTGGGTGCCATGGCCAAGGGCAAAAAGAAGACAAAATCGAAGAAGCAGGGTCTCAACTGGATTAAAGAGACGTTGGCCCTGGATGACAATCATGGCTGGGACTGTGCTGAAGGCTATCGGGTGTTTGTGGCGGGGCGAGGTGCAGTGCGCTTTGATGTGCCCCAGGATTGGCAGTTTGAACCCCAGGAAAAGTCCTTTAAGTTTTTCAATGCACCGGAGCCTAATGATGATTGTGCCTTGGAGGTTTCTTTCAATTTGTTGCCGCCGGAGATGAATCTCAAGGATTTTCCCTTGGCTGGCATTGTTAAGAAGATTGCTCGCGAGGACAGTCGAGATGTTTTGGAAGTGGGAGAGGTGGTTAAGCTGAAGCGTCAGACTGCCCGCATTGTCTGGGTTGAGCTTAAGTTTATGGACCATCAGGAGGAGGACCGAGAGGCCTATTCACGCATCTGTGTGGGCTTAGGCTCTGGGGTGCAATGTCTGATCACCTGTGAATTCTGGGCCGATCAGGCTGAGCAGTTTACGCCTGTTTGGGAGCATGTCTTAGAGACACTGGTTTTGGGGTTGTTTATCAGTGACCCCCGCAAGGGCTTTGCTAGACCGGATTAAGTCAGTTTGTGGGTTGCTTGGTCGGTTAAATGAGCATTTTTTTGAAAATTTGGCTGAGCTTTACAAAGCTACTTGCTGAGATTTTTGGGTAATCTCAATATTTTGTTGACTGCTGGCTACTGGCTCCTGTCAGTAAAATCTTTAGTATCATTTTTGATGTCAGCTTGTATAAGCTTGCTATCGCATAGCATTTGATTATTTGAGGCTTGATTTTGAGACTTGGTGAAGTCAAAAAAATAGCTCAGCTGCACGATTTGTGATCCTTCATCAACACTTAAAAAAACTCTGTTGACATGGCAAAAACTCTCTAGCAGGCTAAGGGTGAGAGTCAGGAATCACGAGATAGATCTTTCCGAATGGCGACTTTGTGGTGCAGGGCTGGTGCTGAGAAGCCTCTCATAGCAAGCTGTTCTGGATTATTCCCTCTGGGCATTACCGATGTGGACTGCTGTTTGGCAGTCTGTCTTCCGTTGACCAGGTCAATGTTCTTCATTATTACCTGGTTCAAATTTGACCTGAGTTGAAAAAAACTGCTGCTGTCTTCTTGCTTGAGGGAAAAGCTGGGAGATGAGCTTGGTTTTAGGGCTGTTGTACTCAGGTCGAAATGGGGAAGTCAACTTGAAAGATTGAAATTATCTAGGCAATTTCAATCTTTCTGCGATGTTTTGGTCGGATTACTCAGGATCTGTGTCATGGACGAAATTGAATTAGTACCTGCTTCGGCTGTTTCATTGACAGCAGATACCTTGGAGGCTGCAGATAGTCTTCGGACTGAAATAAAGCGTTTGGGTGATGAAAGTCTGGCGAATCACAAGCTGCGATCGCTGTCAGAACGATTTGAAGCCCTAGGAGGCCGCAAGCGCTGGGTCGCAGCTAGTCGTGTCGCTGCAGAGCTTTCTATTTCGCCTGCTCCCCCAATACCTCCATCACCTCCGAATCTCATTCGTGGCACGGCTAAAGCAGATGTGTTGACTGGGACGTCTTTGGACGATGATATCCGGGGCTTGGGTGGCAATGACACTATCCTGGCCTTGGGTGGCGATGACATTGTGTACGGCGGCGCGGGAGATGACTTGGTGGTTGCCGGCTCAGGCAATGACAAGGTGTATGGCGGTGCTGGCGCTGACCTCGTCTTTGGTGGCGAGGGCAACGATCGCATCATCGGCAATGATGGAATTGATGTACTCTCTGGCGAAGCGGGCAATGACATCGTTTCCGGCGGCAGGGGCAAAGATCGCCTCTTTGGTGATGCGGGGGATGACAAAGTGTTCGGGGGCAAGGGAGCCGACATCCTCAGTGGTGGTGATGGCAACGATAAGTTGTATGGCCAAGCCGGTAAGGATCGCCTCTTTGGCGGGGCGGGAGATGACTTTATACATGGCGGCAAAGGCCATGACGACCTCAATGGCAATGACGGTGATGATGAATTGCGGGGCGGCAGGGGTCGGGATCGCATGTTTGGCGGCGCTGGCAATGATGTTGCCTATGGCGGTGCTGGCAATGATGTTGCCTATGGCGGTGCTGGCAATGATCGGTTCATCGGTAGTGCCGACAATGACATGCTCTACGGTGGCGCCAATCATGACACTGCTGACTACAGTGCGCTAACGGGGCAAATTACCTATCGTGCTGATGTCGAAGTTGTTCTCAATAACCCCCAGCAACCCTTTGGCGGTGGCTTTACTCGTCAGCTTCGCTATCAGGTGAGCAAGCCTGATAATGGGGTGGATACTCTGAGCAGTATTGAGAAAATTATTGCTCCCCAGGGGCAAGTCAATACGATTGACTTCTCCGATACGGATCGCTATGTCCGTACGCCTATCTTGAATGGCACCTCTCTGGTGGGTGCACCTGCAGTTCAGGCGAATTTGGCCCAGAAGAAGCTGGCCGTGGGGGGCAGACATTATGAAGTCGTGAATTTCAAGAACGTCATTGGCTCAACGGGGAATGACATCCTAGTGGGTGATGCCCAGGATAATGTGCTCACCCATGGTCCGAAGAAGAGTAACTTTGACTTCACGGCTCTGGCTGATCAAGACACCTTGATGGGAGGGGATGGCAACGATACCTTGGTCTCCAACGGTAGCGATCGCCTTACAGGGGGCAGTGGAGCAGACAAGTTCCTGCTGACCACGACAGGGTTTGCCAGGGTCTTCCGGGGTGGAGCAAGCACGGTTGTCGCAGGGGCTTCGACGATTACAGACTTTGATCAGGCCGAGGGAGATCAGCTGTTGGTCGATAGCCGTCCCTTTATTGGGGGCTCCATCGGTTTCTTTAATCCGCAGAATTTGCAGAATGGTGTGCTGCCCAGCGAGCAGTTTGCTGTGTTGGGCGATACGCCGCCGCCTGATTCTGCCATCTTCACCTATGACAGTGGCACAGGTGATTTGTTCTTTAAGGGCTTTAACATTAATCCCAGCCCAGGCTTGCAAACCTATAAGGTTGCAACCTTTGTGGGTGCCCCGAGTCTCCAAGCCAGTGACATTGTGGTCCTATAGCTTGTAGCCGGTCCGTGAGCTTTGGGGGCTGGATTGCCCCTAGAAGCAAGCTTAAATATCGGGGGGGAGTTGAGACTTCGACTCCCCCTCAATATTTGCATCAACCTTGCTCAATTCAGAGGCAGAGCCGTTAGCCTGGTTGAAGCTTCAAAACCAGTGCCCAAACCTCTGCCATGACTTTGAATATCGCCCTCGTGCGATCGCTGCTGCAGCGTCCTAAGTTCGTTAAATCTTTCTCTCGCACGGTTGCTTGCTGGGGGATGTTGCTTTTGCTCTGTGGCTGTGCAGCTAGCCCACCGGACTGGTCACAGGGGTTGGGGCAAGAGGCTGGGCAAGAGCCCGCCGCCGCGCTACGTCTGATTGATTTTGACTTCTCTGACAAAAGTTTTGCTGAGGTTCAACCTGCGGTGGCGGTGCCTCCCTTGGTGGGAGGGCGCATCCTCACAGCAGCGGCCCAGACCCAAGAGCTTGCCCTGGAAAAACTTCAGATTACGGCCAGCCGCGATCGCCAATGGCGGGATAGTTGCTTAGGCATTTCAGCCGTAGGCCAGGTGTGCGCCCAGGTGATTACGCCGGGTTGGCAGGCGATCGTCAGTGATGGTAGCCAAGATTGGGTCTACCACAGTGACGAAACGGGTGAACAGGTGAATTGGAATGAGCGGGCTAGCCAAACGGGAGCTCGGATTCGCTTGGGTGCTCTGGCTCGTTTGGGCCAGGTGGATGGTTCTGTGTTGTCGGTGTTTGCTTGGTCTCAGCCCGGGGCTGAGGCGAGCGAGGGCGAGGGAACTGATGCCAAACCCTGGGAGATGAAGGCGTTGTTGATTGATGGCAGTTTGGTGGATCTGAATCGCAAAGGCCAGATCCAAGCGGAGATCGGGGAGATTGGGATTGGAGCCATTCAAGCCTTTGATCAGCAGCGCAATGATACGGACCTCGGTCAGTTTGATGGATTGCGCTATGGCACAGCGGAGGAGACAGAATCAGTGGTGTGGGTGACGCTGCTGGATAGCCAGGGAGTGGTTCAATACGATGCGACGACGGTGACGCAGCTGCCGCCGGAGTTACAGGCCTTGAATTTGGCTTGGGAGGCGATCGCAAACGAATAATGGGCCTAACTGAACCAGCGCAATTGATTCTTTGTAATGGTCTGTTTCCACTCCTCTTGGGCGATTAAGATGAAGCTAGTGCATCCCGGACAGCGTTGCGTTCCGGTCCCTCGATAAATCTGTGATCCAATCGGCTCCTCGTCCCGACGTTTTGATTATTGGTGGTGGGCTGATCGGCCTGGCCACAGCCCTGGAGCTGCGCCTGCGGGGAGCCAGTGTGACAGTACTGAGTCGCGATCGCCGAGAGGCGGCAGCCTATGCCGCAGCAGGCATGTTGGCGCCCCAGGCGGAGGCCTTGGAGCCAGGGGCAATGCTGGACCTTTGTCTGCGGAGTCGGGCGCTGTATCCCGATTGGACAGCCAAGCTGGAAAGCCTGACTGGATTGGATAGTGGCTATTGGCCCTGTGGAATTCTGCGGCCTGCCTTTGCCGATACGCCCCCGCCCCCGGAGCTGAATCGCCCCGATTGCCCCGTTACTTGGCTGGACCGCGAGGCCGTTTTGCAGCGTCAACCCGGTTTAGGCCCGGAGGTGATTGGAGGCTGGTGGTTCCTGGAAGATGCCCAGGTGGATAATCGCCGTTGTCTAGTCCAGGCCCTGTCCGTAGCGGTGGAGCAGGCCGGTGTGATTTGGCGTGAAGGGGTGGATGTTTGGCAGATCCATCGCTGCCAGGGAGAAGTGACGGCGCTGGAAACCAATGAAAAGATTTACCAGGCAGGGCATTATTTGCTGGCTGCGGGAGCCTGGACCGGAGGCTTGCTAGAGGCTGCGCCGGTTCAGCCGCGCAAGGGGCAGTTGATGGCTTTGCGTCCTGCGGCAGGACAGGTCGAGGTGAGACCGTTGGAGCAGGTGCTGTTTGGCGATCGCATTTACATTGTGCCCCGTCAGGATGGCCTGATTGTTTTGGGAGCAACATCTGAGAAAGTTGCTTTCCAGCCGGGCAATACTGCGGCGGGTATCCATCAGCTCTTGACCGAGGCCATTCGACTGTATCCGCCCTTGGCGAGCTACGAAATTGCTGAGACCTGGTGGGGCTTTCGCCCGGAAACCAGCGATGAGTTGCCCATTCTTGGGCCTAGCCCCCTGAGCAATCTCAGTTTGGCCAGCGGCCACTACCGCAATGGGGTTTTGTTGGCGCCCATTACAGCGCAATTTTTAACGGATTGGATTCTAGATGGAAAAGCCGATCCCCTCTTGCCAGAATTTGGCTGGGATCGGCTCGAAGCTGCGGTCAATGTAGGCAGCGAAGCTAGATAGTCATGCTTGTGGCGTTCAACCTGAGCGCTTTTGCTCATCTGACGGTTTGCCACTCCCCTCCCAGGGAAAGAGCTGGGAGAGCGGGCATTTGCATGTCGTCAAACTCAGCTAAACCTCACCAATGGTGACTTTTGTAACCTTGTTTTTCTCTGCCTCTGCCTTAGGCAGGGTGAGGATGAGGAGGCCATCTTGGTAGTTGGCCTTGGCCTGGGTGTTTTGAACCTGGACCGGCATGGGCACCACCCGGCTGAACTGGCCATAGCGGAATTCAGAGCGGTTATAGCCCTCGCCTTCTTGGGCCGCTTGCTGCTTGCGTTCTCCTGTAATGGTCACCGCTTCTGCCGTGGCTTGGATATCCAAATCTTCCGAGGCGATGCCAGGGACTTCAAGCTTGAGGATGATCTGTTCATCCGTCTCCATTAATTCGATGGCAGGCATGAAACTATTACGATTTAGAAAATCGCGATCGCTAGTGGCAGTTAAATCACTAAATAGGCGATCCATTTCGCGACGAACGGCATCAATTTCTCGCATCGGTTCCCAACGCATTCTTGTCATTGTTTAGCTCCTGTCATTGGATTGAGACGACATCCAGAGATGGAGTAGCGCAGAAAATCTGACTGCCATCGCCTGAACTTGATGTTCGTACTCTAACGAGAATCAATCAGAGCCTCATTCGGTTTAGCCCAATATTCATGGCGGTTTTCCGACTTTTTGACTGTTCTAAAACTGGACGTTCGGTTAGCCCCCCTGGGAGATCGGCTTTAGACACCTGTTGCCTGTTGAGGGGCTACGGCACCATAGGGACATCGAACAAAACCCCATGGGCTAACGACTGATGAAGCAGGTTTCTTCAGTTTGAATTGCCTTCCTTTTTGCTCTCAACGAATTGGCTTTAATCGGCAATTCTTGAGGTCTCTAAACGGTTGAATTGCTAACGTATTTGCTGGAGATAAATTCAATGACAACCCTGTATTGGCAAATTGCCCCTGAACTTGAGCAGCTGCGTCGCCAGGCTGAGCGGATGCTGGAAGATCGAGGCCAGGCTGCCCCCCGTTCTTGGAAGCCTGCTGCGGCATTGGCGGATTTAGGCGATCGCTATGAATTGCAATTGCAGCTGCCGGGGGTGAAGCTTGAGCAACTGGATATTCAGGCCACCCGCGATAGCATTACTGTGAGCGGCGATCGCCCCGCTACGGAGGGTCAGCTAATCCATTCCGAATTTCGCTCCGGTGCCTTTGAACGCAGCATTCGCTTGCCCGAGAGAGTCCAGCATCAGCAGGTGGTGGCTCACTATGACCAGGGCTTGCTGACCTTGCAATTGCCCAAACTGACAGCAGCATCTGACTATCGAGTTCAGGTTCCTGTGACCACAGCAGCGGAAGCCCCGGTTGTTGAGGCCGAGACCTCGACTGGCGTGGTGGCTGCGACTGTACCGGATGAGCCCTTGGCAACCTCCTCAGACCAGGCGGAATCTGTCAATGCCGAGACTGATGACCTCTGGGCAGATCAAGCCGATTAAGGCCATGCCGTCCCAAGGCCTGCCAACGCTGATTCAGTGATCCCCTGCCTCCCATCGCTGACTCTGCAGATATACAACTTGTGCTGTTGCAGAGGATGCAAAGGTGAGCAATGAGGATTAGGTCTGTCGAGAGTGATTTTGATTTGAGTGATTGAGAATGAAAAAAGGGGCCTCCCATTGGGAGGCCCCTTTTCTTGACTTTGATGACTCAAAGCCAACCCTGAGTTGACCTTCTAGCACCTAGAAGGCGCTCGTCTTCCTTTTACGTTGATTGACACCTGGAGCCGGAGTTTAAGAAAAAGTTCAGTGGTGGTATTTTTCTATACGGGATGATGCTCTCATCGAGATTTCTTTCGAACTTCTCAATTTTTCTGGAGCTTATTTAGGGCCTTTGTATAATTAGAGTCTTTGCCTAATTTCAATGCCAAAATGACGGTTCAGAATCTTCTTTTAATAGACCTTTTGCAGGTATGGAAATCTGCTCCCCGCCCCGCCCCTGGCCTCAAAGTCCCAAGCTTGGGATGGATTTAGGGAGAGCCAGGATCTATGCAAGAGGCCTAGGGTCTAATAGTCAAGCGAGAGCCCAGTCCTCACAAAGAAGCCTTGGAAGGTCATATCTCCTTTGCTTTCTGTAAAGAGTCCAGGGTTCGCCGCATCCACAAACTGCACGTCTCCATAGGCATTGAACCAATTTTGATATTCATATCCCACGCTGAAGCTTAGCCCAGCACGTTCGGCGATGGAGCGGGTCCAATCTAATCCCAGGGCCATCTCTGCGACGGGCATGACCTCATCGCTATTTTGTTGTCGGAAGTCTGCGACGATATCTGCGCCATTGTTGTCAGTTTCCAGATAGCCAACCTGGCGATCGCCCATGAGCAGAGAGCCTGCTGCCCGACCAAATATACTAAAGCCCGATCCCAATAACCAGCGAGCATCTGCGCCAATGCGGGGACCAAAACCAGAAAAGTCTTGAGTGACTAAGGCTTGGGCATTCGTGAAGTCGACGCCATCGTATTT
>CALLPZ010000430.1 GCA_938015405.1 uncultured Pseudanabaenaceae cyanobacterium | reverse complement strand
CAAACGACAACAGGGCCAAGGCAAAGTCTCCCGATCAAACAGGCGGCAGCAGGGCCCAATGATGCGATAGGTGTAATGTCCCCCAAGGCTGGAGGTAATGTATCCACTAGGAAGTGGATGCACCAGGGCAGCCTCTAGATTTGCAGACTGGTCAATGGAAGAAGACGTCATGGAGAGCCTGACCACAGCAACAAAACGCTGAATTTATGCTCCCATGACAGCAGTGCTCTGGGCAATGAGCGTCAGCCTAAGAAAAGACAAACATTTGCAGTGGGCTCTCTCCCTGCTAACGCCCATTCACACCAATTGATTTTTAGGGGAATTGCTGCTGAGTTGCGATTCCTAGCGAGGGTCGACCTTAGGCAAAGACTTCGGCTTGAAAGTTCCCTTACCCGACAGGTTCTCGGGCGGGCTAACAGACTGTTGCAACATCGGCTGATCGGACGTGCCCTCCAGTCCTGCATTAGAGCGAATACGGTTGAGCTGCTTCAGTGCCCAGCGGGCAGTATCTTGCACCTCGGTATCAGGATCATCCAAAGCTGAGTTGAGCAAATGGCTAATTTGAGCAACGAGGTCATAGATTCGCGTCAAATCACGAATCGCATTCTTGCGCACCTCAGCATTGTCATCTTGGAGAGAAATCGCCAATGCCTGCTTCATTGGCTTCAAAGTTTGAGTGCCGATCTCAGACAAGGCAGCCAAAATCAAACTGCGCTGACGAGAGTCAGAACTGGTCATCAAATTAACGAGTGGCTGAATCGCCCGGGAGTCGGAACGCTGGCCTAGCTCCCAAATGGCTTTGCGACGCTTAGCTGGATCAGCACATTGCAAATCCGTCATCAACGTCTCAACAATGTCAGCTCGAACGACCCGAGTCGTCACAAGTTCAGGCTGCTCTATAGCGCCAGCAGGTGCTGCTCGAGTAATTTCAGAGGGTGGCGGCGGCGGCGGCGGTGGGGTTAGCGAAGAATTACCAACTGGCGTTTTAGCCCTGCCCGGCTTCGCAAAGTTGGACTTACCGGGCCGAGCCTTACCTGGAATGGTCTTCGCAAGACTTGACTTCGCTCTCGATCCAGAAGCTGACTTAGGATTAGGAACCCGTTTTGCTGCCCTAGCAGGCTGTTTTTGCGCAGCCACTTTTTCTTGGGCTGCTGCCATAACGCTTTGAGTGGCGATCGCCACTGCCGTATCCGTCGGGGATTCCTGCCGTAGCTCTTGCTGTTTGGCATCCAACTGAGCTTCGAGCAGGGACTTACCAGTGGCATCCTTCACGACCGCATTATTTTGCAAAGCCGCTTCCTGGATCACTCTCGACTCATCATCAGGCTCGTCGAGTTCATCAGAGTGCGCTTGTGCACCGCTCAGTTCCTGAGAGGCAGATCCGACCTCATCCGGCAGATCAATATTTTCCAGCCCTGGCAGATCAACGGTCTCCATCTCAACCCCATCATCAAACTCAGCAGGTTCAGAAAGGGGTTGAGCCGCATTCCCCACTAAAGTGGCTGCAGGCACTGTAATAGGCGAATCATCTTCATCAGGCACCACCTGGTGAGAGTTTTTTCGCTGAGAACGAGCCTGGGATGAAGCGTCAGGCTCATCCATATACTCGTAATCATCTTCATCATCCGATTCGTCAGAATAATCCAAAGGCTGAGGCACTGGCACCGCCAGGATCTTCCATAACCCAAACCCTCCGGCTCCCAAGCCCAGCAAAGCAACAGCCGCAATGATGAGCCGTCGCCCAGAGGGAGAAGCAGTTTCCTCAACAGCCTCTACTGGTGCATCACCATCTGAAACCTCCTCCGTCTCAGCTGCTTCAGCAACCTCAGTCGGTACTTCTCCTGTCAGAGGCCCCCAGGTTGAACCATCGACCTTTCCAGTGGGCTCGAGACCTTGCTCCTGCTGAAATTGTCTGACCGCATCTGCTGTAGCGACATCAAAGTCACCATTAATCGTGCCGCCATAAAAATCTTGCTCCTGTAGCAAGACCTGAATCTGAATAACCAGGGGGCCGCTACTGCCCACACTCAACGTCGGGCGCTCCACAGCAACGCCACCAGCATCATCAGGGTCTGTCTCAACAGGATCGCCCTCAGACGGCTGGGCCTGGGCAATGAGTTGTTCCGGCTGGGAGACTGCAATGTAATTCTCTCCAGCCCGTTCTTCCAACGCTGCCTTAGCCATCGCAGAAGAGCCTGAACTCCAAAGAGCACAGGTCACGAACAGCATCCACATTGGACGGCGAGAAATCATGGGCATGGACTCAAGCGTAGGAGAAAACAGAAATTAGCGAGGTACTCGGCGACATCCCTATTGAGGGAGAACACAAGCCTTGAATCCAGATGCAAAGCAGTCTTAGGAAGCTAAGACAAGCAAGACATAGAACAGATGGACTGTTAAGTCAGAGCAAATAACGCGAAGGATCAGTTAACCATACGTAGCAAACAAGGAATAAACAGGGATATTTTATACATATATTTCTCGGTGAGCATGACTTAGGCAAACCACCTCTAGGGCAACTGCAATGCGATCGCTCACCAAAGTCACCATATCCGAAAGCCAATTGCACATTACATCCTTTTACGTAGGATGCCCGCCTGAGGACAAGGAAATCGCCTAAGTAAATAACCTTTTCTACGTAGTCAATAATGCGAGGTATGTTCTCTCATCCCTCTCTTGAAGCGATGGTTCAGCACCCAGCCCCCCAAGAGCTTTAACCCAAGTCTTTCTGCCATACATGCATCTAAAGAGACACATTCAGCTTCTGTCGGTTAGAGCCCAAGGTAATGGCCTCGCCTAAGAACCAGAATCCTTAGCCGCAGCAACGGGCTCTGCTTCCTCCTGGAGGCCCGCAGCCTCGAGAGTTTCAATAGAAACAGTTTGAGAAAGCCGTTGGGCAATGGCCTCTCGCTGATTAATCAAATAAATACTCACTAAAGTGAGCGCGACTCCAAACATCTGCAACTCACTCAGCACCTCTTGGAGGAAGAAATTGCCAAACAATAAGGCAAAAATCGGAGTCAGAAAAGTCAAAGCACTCAGGCTTGTCAAACTGCCACTGGCCGCGAAGTAGAAGAACAGACCATAAGCAATGGCGCTACCAAAAATCGAGGCATAAGCCAAGGCCAACCAATCCGTGAGTACTAATCCCTGAGTCGCCATAGGCTCCAATTGCCAAGAGAGTAAGGCAACAGGTAGCCCTCCCAAAACCATGTGCCATCCTGTGGCCATGATCGGATCAGCTTGACGAGACACATAACGACTCAAGATCGTCCCCACTGCCATGGACAGGGAAGCCAACAGCATCAGCCATTCGCCATTTTGGAAAAGTGATGCCAACCAATGCTCAGTGGGAAATGAGAGCAACCCCGAAAGCCCCTCAGCCCCATCTGACACCGGGACGAAACCTGTCAGAGTCCCCAACATGTGCCACAGAGACTGACCCGCCTGGAAAATCCACTCATCGGGCAAACCCAGCAAACTAATGCCCATAATCCCAAAGGCCATCCCCAGCCAGCCCCAAAGCCCCATTTGCTCGCCAAAGAGCCAACTGGCAAGCAGCGCCACAGCCAAAGGCTGAGAATCAATCATGACGGACCCAAGCCCTGCCCCCGTACGCTGAAGCCCCTCCGCAAGGAGCACCTGAAAGAGCGTGGCATCCACCACTGCAAAGGCCAAAATCCATGCCCAACTCATCCAGCCTCGAGGCTGGGGCTTGCCCAGAGCCATTCCCACAGCCAAAATCAAAAGCCCTGCAGGTAACAGTCGCACCATGGCCAAGAATAGAGGGGCCGTATGGTCTAGGCTGCCTTTCATGGCAACCATGGCAGTACCCCAAAGGAAAAATGGGGCAATGAGTAATATCGAGGGGACAGAAGAACGAGGCTGAGAAGGCAGGGTCATGAAAGGGCGTAACCGGGAGGAAGAGTAGCGACTCGAAATGACTCAACGCGGAGAGGATTATCAACTCTCCAAAGAGGGACTTCCTCAATGGGGCTTCTATCTAAGCCCAAAAGCTAGGCAATACCATTTGAAATTGGAACCCTGTTTATCAATTCTAAAGGAGCATCGCCTCCAACATCACTGAATTGAAAACATCATGACGCCTAGCTCCAAGGCAACCGAGACAGTTCTAAACAAGCTCCTAACCCAAATTGGGAGACACATTTTTGTCTGGTCATCTCCGAGCCAACCCACAGCCCTGGACTGATGTTGGGATAACGCTACCTTAAAGCCCATCTCAAGCAAGACCAAGGACCGGCATACTGGGAGAACCACCCCATTGGTGGAGGACAGTGAGTATAAGGAGTGGCTATCCCCCCCTTTGCACCATTTGGTCCAACCGCCATTTGGTCCCACCTCTGTCTGACGTGCCCTGGCATAACACCGCAGCGGCCCAGTCCCATCGCCCCCCCGAAAGCTACAAATTTATGATTTGGCCGTTTAAGCGTTCCCGAAAGAAACTCGCCCGCATTGAAGTCTCTGGCGCGATCGCCAGCGGTACTCGAGAACGTCTCCTCAAAGCTCTGAAAACCGTCGAGGAAAAGCGTTACCCCGGTCTAATCCTACGCATCGACAGTCCCGGTGGCACCGTTGGCGACTCCCAGGAAATCTACAGCGCCCTCCAGCGCCTCCAAGACAAAACGAAGATTGTGGCGAGCTTTGGCAATATTTCCGCCTCCGGTGGGGTCTATATCGCCATGGGATGCCACCACATCGTCTCCAACCCCGGAGCTATTACGGGCAGTATCGGCGTTATCCTACGAGGAAATAATCTGGAACGCCTCCTGGACAAAGTTGGGGTCTCCTTCAAAGTGATCAAATCCGGTCCCTACAAGGATATTTTGGCCTTTGACCGAGAACTAACAAGTGAAGAACAGACGATCCTACAGGCCCTCATTGATAGCAGCTACGAGCAATTCGTCACCGCCGTGGCCGATGCCCGTAAGCTAGAGCCCGAAGTCGTCAAAGGCTTTGCGGATGGACGCGTCTTCACCGGAGAACAGGCTCTCCAGTTGGGATTGGTAGATCGCCTCGGCAGCGAAGAAGATGCGAAGCGCTGGCTGGCAGAATTGGTCAATCTAGACCCTGAGAAAGTCGAAGTCGATAACATGGAAGAACCCAAACCCTTCTGGAATCGATTTATCCCTGGCAACAGCCGGGCTGACCTCAACAGCATGGGGCTCGCTCAGTTGAATTTCGATCTAACCACCAGTGGCCTACCCCTGTGGCTCTATCGCCCCTAGGCTTGTCCCAAAGCATCGCCTGAGGGTGAGCCATCAATCTAGCGAACCCTCAGGGTCATCAATCCGAGAATCTAGCAAACAGACTTGTTTGATACCCTAGAGCTCGGGCAAGATATCCGTTAGGCGCTCATGGTCCTCACCGGGCCCAGGGTCACCCTAGACCTAAATCTATTCAAGCGATACCGGGAGGATCGGACTGTGGAATGGCGTGCACGTGCAATTCGAGGGGCAACGACTGTACCGGAGAATTCAGCAGCGGCGATTGAGCTGGCTGTAACAGAGCTCCTCGACGAGCTAGAGACCAACAATGCAGTGCCTCCCGAGGACATGGTTAGCGTCACCTTCTCGGTAACTCGCGATCTAGACGCTATTTTTCCAGCCTCCGTTGCTCGCCGCCGACCTGGCTGGCAAAGCGTTCCTTTACTGGATGTCCAACAGATGGCGGTTCAAGGAAGCTTAGAGCGCTGCATCCGTCTCTTGCTCCACTTCAACTGTTCCAATCCGAAACAACAGGTGGTCCATACCTATCTGCGTAAGGCAAAAAACCTACGTCCAGACCTAGCCCGCCCTGAAGCCGTGACTTCCTAGTGACTTCGGAAACATTCAGCTCTTAATGGCTCGGGGAACTTCATCCCCCAAATAAAGTGCCAAGACAATAGCCAGCGTTCACTTTAGTTGTAGCGCTGGCTATTGTCTTGGCAATTCCCCCGTAGTCTGTAACTTCGACAGGTCACGCAAGCCAACCAAAGCGACACAAACCAACAATATCTACCTAAAGGGGCACTGCGATTAATCGCAGTGCCCCTTAGCATTTGTATGAATCGGACAAGTAAGGTTTAAACGAAGGCGTTGCCAAAGCACTCGTGGCTAGAGACTGCTCACCTTAACAGGCTCCTGTACAAGAGCGTCTACAGAAACACTGGCAGACCGGCGCTTAATCGGCTTAACAACGGAGCCAACTGCAGCTGTACCGTGGGAATCTAGCTCTTGATTGACGCAGGCATCAACTAAATCAGCCTCCGTCAACTTTGCCTTAGCCAACTCCTGCTCCAGAGACGGTACAAGGACATCAGCCTCATCAGCCCCGTGGCCACCCCAGCGAATGCCACAGAAAGTGTCGTAAACAACGCTCCAGAAGTCTTTCTTGGTTTGGAAAATTCCCATGCACTGGGGAGACCCCTTCGCATCCAAGATATGGCGAGTCGCATAATAGGCGCTCTGGTAGCGATACCAGGGAATTTTCGGCCAGAGGTGATGGATCAGGTGGTAGTTCTGACCCATGATTAAGATATTCAGGACCTTACCGGGATAAACGCGAGCATTCTTCCAGCGCTCACGCTCTTCAAAAGCCCGATGGGGCAAATAATCAAAGAACAAGCCCAGGGCCGTGCCCATCACCAATGCAGGTGTGAACCAGTAATTCATCAGATAGGGCATGAAGTCGAACTGAACCGCAGCAAGCACGACCGCAGCCACAGCAAGACGTCCTAAGAACCATTCCAGCAGTTCATAGTTGCGCCAGAGGCGTCGCTGGAAGAAGTAAATCTCGTGATAGAAGAAGCGTGCTGCGATAAACAGCAATGGACCACCCGTGGAAACGAAATGATCTGGGTCGTTCTTCGGATCATTCACATTCGCGTGGTGCTGCATGTGAACGCGAGTGAACACGGGGAATGAGAACCCCAATAACAGGGCACTGGCATGACCCATGACCGCATTAACCCGACGGTCAGGGTGAGCCGCATGGTGAGATGCGTCATGGATAACTGTCCCTGCAAGATGCAAGGCAATTACGTTCATCGAAAAACAGCACCAATTCATCCAACCCCAGCAGAAGTGGCCGGCAGTTGCCAGCGCCACAAGGGCAAATGCACCGAGTATCATCCAAACGTTGGGATTGAACTTACCCGGCGGACGCACAAACGCCCTTGGTACCGTCAGGGGCAGTGAAGCCTCCGACATTGGTTCACACTCCTTACCACTCGCAACTCACTAAGGCCCAAAGACCGAAAAGCGTTCGCCCGAAGATACCACGTGCGAACGTCTTAGCGCCCAATCCTTGGGGCGACCTAGCTTTCTTTCGGTAGTATAAGCCAGTTATTACGAACAATAAAGTTTCCTGACAGAATTCTGAGTAAACCATCAACATCCCCATTGGGGCTGAGGCATGGGTCATTCGCGATGCCAGCCCAATGAAGCGTGGCGTTCGC
>CALLPZ010000429.1 GCA_938015405.1 uncultured Pseudanabaenaceae cyanobacterium | reverse complement strand
ATCACCCTTGGCATTGAAGTGCAGGGAAAAACGGCCAAGGCGGCCCAAGCGGATGCTGCTAAGCGCTCTAATGCGGTGGTAGACCTGCTCAAGAAGCGCAAGGTTGAGAAGCTAGAAACCACCGGCATTAGCCTCAACCCCCGCTATCGTTACAACGATGGTGAGCAGACTCTCCAGGGCTTTACTGCAACCAATACCGTTAGCTTCCGCGTTCCCAATAGCCAGGCTGGACGCATTATGGATGAGGCTGTACGGGCTGGTTCAACCCGCATCAATGGCATTAGCTTTGTGGCTGAAGATGATGCCATTGCCAAGGCTCAAAAGCAGGCCCTGCGGGAAGCCACCAGCGATGCGAAAGCCCAGGCTGATGCAGTGCTAGATGCCCTAGGCTTTGACGCAGAAGAAATTGTCAGTGTGCAGATCAATGGAGCTGCTCCGCCGCGTCCAGTGCCCATGAGCCGCTTGCAGAGCTTTGATGTCGCTGAAGCGTCGTCAGCCCCTTCTCCAGTTATTGGAGGAGAACAGGATGTGCGGGCTTCGGTGACTTTGCAGATTCGTTACTAGCAGACTTGGTTACTACAGGTCTGACTGCTGTCTTCTAAACAAAAGCCCCACTTCTACCAAGAGGTGGGGCTTTTCGTCGTTAGGTGTGGAGCAAGTCTTTAGAATTCATCGAAGTTCCCGCCTCCACCGCCGCCACCCATGGCGCCAGCAGCAGCTTCGGTGTCACGACGGGAGCCTAGCAGGTCTAGGCGGTTGACTCGCACTACGGGCTTGGAACGCTGAACGCCTGTGTTGCGATCGTTCCAATATTCCATCTTGAGATTGCCACTGATGCCAATGAGGCTGCCCTTTTTGACATAGTCCGCAGCAACCTGGGCAGTGCGGCCCCAGATTTCTAAGTTGAACCAGTCTGGCTCATCGCTATTGCGGGTGGGCCGATTCACTGCCAGAGTCAAATTGCAGACCACGCTGCCCGACTCGAAATAACGAACGTTGGGTTCTCCCCCCACACGTCCCACCAGGGTCACATTGTTCAAGCTCATTGAATTTACTTCGCCCAGGGCAATGGATTCTATATTTTCAGTTCCATAGTAATTCCCTCTCCTGGCTCTCTGTAGCTTGTCAACAAAATTGATTTTGCCCTGAATAGATAAATGAAAAACTGTAAAGAGCAAGGTAGGCTTGGACTGAGCTGAGGGTCTAGCATTGAGCTAAAAGTGTGACTTGACAGTCTGTGAGATTTGGCTTATCTGACTGGACGCTCGGTTAAGAAACGTAATAGAATCCACCACATGGACCGGTGTGGGTTCGCAATGCGTCCTATTTGTGTGTAAACCGTTTGTTCTGGGAGCAATTTCTCTGTGCCTATTTGGAAGCGCCTGTCTCTCGCTAGAGGCATTGGAATTGATCTAGGAACAGCAAACACCCTGGTTTATGTTTCTGGTAAAGGAATCGTTCTTCAAGAACCTTCCGTTGTTGCGATCGATAAGAAGACTGGGCAACCCCTGGCCGTGGGTGCCGATGCTAAGAAAATGCTGGGCCGTACGCCTGACAGCATTAAGGCAATGCGCCCGCTTCGGGATGGCGTTATTGCTGACTTCGACTCTGCCGAAGTCATGCTGCAAAAGTTCATTGCCCGAGTGGATGATGGCCAGGGCCTGATGCGCCCTCGCGTTGTCATTGGTATTCCCAGTGGTGTTACCGGCGTAGAACGTCGCGCTGTAATGGAAGCGGCTTCCCAGGCGGGGGCTCGCGAAGTCTATTTGATTGATGAGCCGGTTGCGGCAGCGATTGGTGCGGGATTGCCCGTTGCTGAGCCCACGGGCAACATGATTATTGATATCGGTGGCGGTACTACCGAAGTCGCGGTACTCAGCCTTCAGGGCATTGTGCTGAGCCAGTCCGTGCGAGTTGCTGGTGATGAGTTGAGCGATTCCATCACCCAGTACATGAAGAAAGTCCACAACCTGATCGTGGGTGAGCGCACCGCTGAGGAAATCAAAATCCAAATCGGTTCTGCCTATCCCGTGGCGGAGGGCGAGGAAGAGCCCTCCATGGAAGTGCGCGGTTTGCACATGTTGTCAGGCTTGCCTCGAACGGTGGTTGTCAAAGGCCCAGAAATCCGTGAAAGCATGGCTGAGCCTCTGTCCGTTATTGTTGAATCAGTGAAGCGGACCTTGGAGAATACCCCTCCTGAGCTGGCCGCCGATATCATTGACCGTGGCATTATGCTGGCAGGTGGTGGTGCCTTGCTAAAGGGCATTGATACGCTGATTAGCCATGAGACGGGGATTGTCACCCATATTGCGGCTGACCCCTTGAGTTGTGTGGTGCTTGGAACTGGCCGCGTTCTGGAGAACTTCAAAGAGCTAGATCGCGTCTTTAGTTCCCATAACCGTTCCGCGTAGGTTTAGTTGGGGCTCATAGCCCGTATTTGGCACCATGGATCTGGACCGTTGGGTCTCGGGCTCGTGGTGCTTTTAGCTTAGTCAGGCTGTTTCTATGCTGTACCACTGGTGGAATCAATATTGGTCAAAGGCGCTGCTGGTGGCTGCTTTTGTCTCGCTGGCCTGGTTCTTGCGCCAGACGAATGGTGCATTGCTTCAGGAGGTGTTTTATGGCATTACCCAGCCCCTTCGCCTAAACACAGCGCCCCCAGCAGAACAGCTTTCTGATGCGCGCACGCTGGAATTGCAGGAGCGCTTGCTGGAACTGCAGGCCCAGAACCAGCAGTTGCAGACAACCCTGGGTGAAGTCAATGAAGCCGAGGCTGGCTCTATTCCAGCCCCCATCATTGGCCGAGCTGCTAATCAGTGGTGGCAGCATGTGATTATTGGTCGGGGTAAAGGTGACGGGATTAAGGTTGGCTCACCGGTTCAAGCTGCGGGTGGAGTTGTGGGTTATGTCATTCAGGTGACAACCCACACGAGTAAGGTTTTGTTGATTAGTGACCCTCGCAGCAGCGTGGGAGCGATGCTGACGCGTACCCGAACCCAAGGCTATGTGAGGGGCACGGCTACGGATCAGCTTGAGATGCGCTTTTTTGAGAAGGATTTGACCGTCACGCCGGGGGATGTGGTGGTGACCTCTTCTTCGAGCACGCTGTTTGCACCGGGTCAGCCCATCGGCATTATCCAGAGTGTGGATCAGCAAGCTAGTCCTGTGCCAGTGGCCCGAGTGAAGCTGAATGCGCCGATTAGCAAGCTGGAGTGGGTGACGGTTTACCCAGCGAAGGCAGTGAAAATTGAAAATCAAGCAGAAGCTGTGGAAGATGCGACTGCTCCAAGCGCTCTAGTGGGGTCCTAGAGCCCATGATATTGAGACGTTTGCCTCGCTTTCGTGCGCCGGACCCGGCTTTTTTGAACTGGGTGATTGTGGTTCTGTCCGTCCTGGCTTGTGCCTTGTTATCTCTCGCCCGTTTGCCAGGGACACAGCTGGCAGATGTGGGGGTGAATTGGTTAATGATTTGGGTGGTGAGTTGGAGCGTGAGGCGATCGCTGCTTCAAGGGGCGATCGCGGGTCTAATCCTTGGCCTACTCCAGGACGCTCTCACCGCATCCCAACCCTCCCATGTTGTGAGTTTGGTGATTGTCGGCCTGGTGACGGCATTGTTGCAGAAGCAACGCTATATCCAAGAAGATTTCATTTCTGTGGCGTTGATTGTGTTTGCCATGGCCGTGTTGACGGAGACGGTGTTTGCGCTCCAACTGACCTTCATGGTGCAAGATAGCGATTTAGCTACAGTGGCTGCAGCAACAGGAGATTTTTCCTTGGGAGATAGCCTCTTGGATGCTGAGTCGGGTGCCCAGACCGATCCAGGCTGGGTACAGCAGGCTGGCTATACGCCAGTGGAGATTTGGAGTCGCCATCAGCGTGTGGCACTAAGTTCGGCCATTGTCAGTAGCCTGTGGGCGCCTCTTATTGCCTATCCCTTGAATCTTTGGTGGGAGTGGTTAGATCGCTCCCAGGAGCTGCCGCGTTAGTGCCAAAACAAACCCTTATAAGACAAAGCCCCTCGTTCCCGGTAAAGGAACGAGGGGCTTTAAGTTCTCTGAGTTGAACGGATTAAGCTGCGGTTTGAAGGTTGCGAGTGATGCCTTGGGCCACGGCTAGGAGGTGAGGCTGGAGGCTGGTTGGCTTGAGGTTGGATAGATAGTTGTGGTTGCGAATTCCACAGCTGAGGGCGATCGCTGGCAGACCTAAGCGTTGGGCGGCAATCACATCCGCTTCGGTGTCACCTACCATCCAATCGGTTTCTACATTGCCATGGTCCTCTAGGGCCTGGCTTAGCAGGCTGGTCTTGAGGTCAGTGTAGTTAGCATAGGCTGCCTGGGCGTCCTGGGTGCCATAGACTCCAGCAAAGGCGTCTGCGAGGCCGTGGCGTTTGAGGAAGGCCTGGACCTGGCTTTCGCAGCGCAATGTGACCAGGATGGGCTTGATGTTGTGTTGCTTTAATAGCGTCAGGGCGGAAGACACTTGAGGCTGCAAGGCATCGCGCCGAAGTAGACCGGGGCAGCGATTGACGATCTCCTTCACTTGGGAGAGGAAGTCGTCAATCTGGTTGTCGCGCAGACCAGAGCGCAATGCGATCTCCTGGTCAGGAATGCGTACCTGCTTCATATGCCAAAACTGGCCTTTGCTCATGGGAGTGAGCTGGACGATATTGCCGCGTTTACGGTGCTTACGTCTGGTGCGGGCTAGGGCTAAACGGTAGGTGCTGTAGTAGCGTCCTGAAACATCGACAATGGGACCGTCGAAATCGCAGAACAGGGTCATTCCCGGTGAGGCGAGGGGAAGAGCACCTGTCGTTGTACAGGTGGGTGCCAGGGAAGCCAGCAGGGTCGTGAGTTTCACAGATTCATAACTGTAAACGACAGCAAACAATCTTTAATCTTTCTTAAAACTAACAAGAGTGGCTCCAATCTGTCATGAGTATTTGGACCGGTTGAAATTTTGTCCAATGTGTGAACTCATATGGCTTTAAGGCCTCTAGGACGAGCGATGTGTGAGGGCTTATTAGGCCTT
>CALLPZ010000428.1 GCA_938015405.1 uncultured Pseudanabaenaceae cyanobacterium | reverse complement strand
AAACCTCTGGAGGAGATTCGACTCCCCGCTCATCCGGTGCCCAACGTTCTCTGGAAGCGAGTGATGCCCTTCAAGCTCGCATCCAGCAATTGCGCAATGGCGTAGTGATGGCTGAACAATCCATTAAGGGCTAAACCGTTTATATGAGGTGAGCTGTGAATCTTGATCCTTTAAGAACCTAGTAATGCGTCACCGCTAGAGCTTGCCAAATCGTCGATGGCGCTGCTGAAAGGAGACCAGGGCCTGGTGGAACTCGCCATGGTCAAAGTCTGGCCATAGCGTGTCGGTGATGTACATCTCCGCATAGGCAAGTTGCCATAGCAAAAAGTTGCTGATACGCATTTCACCACTGGTGCGAATCAGTAGGTCTGGGTCTTCCAAACCTTGGGTGTATAGGTTGCGTTCGAAGATGCTCTCATCGATCTCGTCTGGCTCCAATTCGCCCCGCTTGATCTGGTGGGCGATCGCCTGGCAGGCCTGAACAATTTCTTGGCGCCCGCCGTAGTTCGTCGCCACTGTAAATTCAATCCCGGTATTTTCAGCCGTATCGGCCATAGCACGCTCAATCTCCCCTTGGAGGGAGAGTGGCAGTGCCTTGAGATTGCCGACAAAACGAATGCGGACATTCTCATTCATCAATTCCGCCAATTCCCGGCGGAGGACCCGTTCAAACAGCACCATGAGAAATTCCACTTCATCATTGGGGCGGCCCCAATTCTCAGTCGAAAAGGCATAGGCTGTCAGGGCGCCAATTCCCCAGTCGTCACAACAGCGCAGGAGTGTTTTCAAGGTATCAACACCGCGCTTGTGACCCATGATGCGGGGGAGTCCCCGTTTTTTAGCCCAACGGCCATTCCCATCCATAATGACGGCCACATGGCTGGGCATGCGATCGGCCACGAGGTCCGGGGGTAAATGCTGGAGGGCGGTGAGATTCGCCGTCATTTTCTTTCTCGCGATGCCGAGGGTCTCAAACGATCAATTGTCTTAGAAAACCAACGCTTGGATTGGCCGCTGAGGCGGCGGCTGAGGTTCCGTAGGTCGGGGGCCACAGCTTCCAATTCCACAGACTGGGAGAGTCGATTTTGCAATAGCTCTCTCAGCTTGCTGCTGGTCAGGGGACGATTTAGGATACCGCGTTCAGCCAAGGAAATGGAGCCAGTTTCCTCAGAAACCACCACACAGATGCAGTTTTCTACCCGTTCCGTAATGCCCATGGCAGCGCGATGTCGAGTGCCTAGGCGACGGGCGGCAGTTCTTTCGGAGATGGGAAGGATAACGCTGGCAGCCACAATGCGGGACCCTCGCATGAGGACTGCGCCGTCGTGGAGCAGCGTGGAGGTTTGAAAAATGGTTTGTAGTAGTTCTTTGGATAGCTCAGCATTGAGCTTTACGCCAGGAACTGAGAAGTCTCGCTCATCAATGGGGTCTGCTGTTTCTACGATGATGAGAGCACCGGTACGATTTTGGGAGAGCTCTTTGACCGCATCCACAACTTCGTCCACCACATCGGATTTGGCAGAGAGCGTTTTTCGAGATGAGAACAGCTGTAGGAGCTGACCTCGACCTAGCTGCTCCAGAAAACGGCGAATCTCCGATTGCAGCACCATCGCCATGGCTAGTGCTGCACCCAGAACTAAGTTGTTGAGAAGAAAGTTAAGCCGCGTTAGGGCCAGGGTTTTGCTGAGAAATGCCACCAACATGAGAATGACAAATCCCCTCACCATCCATAGGGTTTGCCGTTCACCAATGAGGGACAGCATTAGGAAAGTGACGAGCAGCACCAGGCTGATATCCGCCAGCGTTGTCACCCAGCTCGAGTTTGGAGCTAAGAGCGCATGGAGCCAGTTTTGCCACAGGGTGAGCATTAAAGGGCGAGGGCGGAGTTAGGGGACGGCAGGATAGGGAGGTCGGCTACCTAAAATGACATGATGGCATGGGAATCTGGTCCGTAGCAGAGCAGATTCCGGGAGCTCTTGATTTTAGGACACCGGTTTTGGAAGCCATGATTGCTTGAGCGATCGCCCCAGCAGGTTATTCCAGCCACTTCCCCCATGAGACTTAAGTGTCGAAAATAACACTGAGGCTCTGCCTAGAGTCGCCTCACAATCACTTCTCCATTGAACCGAAAGACGGTCCGACTAGTACAGAAATTTGAGGATTAATACAAAGACTTCCTAGACTTGCTCCCCAAGCTTGATTCAGATTGACGCTGCCCTGGTACCTATTGTGCCCTCGGTTTAGCCAATGGCTTGGGCTTCGGAATGGTTGGAATGGAACGCGGTTCTTGGGCCTGGAGGTTGGGTGCCAAATTGCCATGCATAGGTCGTTTGGCACCCAGTGATTGGACGTGGGTTGAGTATGAAGGGCGGAAAAGAGGTGTTATGCGCCTACAACTCCTGTTTGCCGAGATCTGCTAACTCGCTAAGCGCTTGGGCAACTCATCAAATCGCACTAAATCTTCCAAGGTTTCCCGGCGCAGGATCAAATCGGCTTGACCATCCTTGACTAAAACGCCAGCGGGACGAGCCAAGCGGTTGTAGTTCGAAGACATACTGTAGTTGTAGGCGCCGGTTCCTAAGACAACCAAAATGTCACCGGATTCCGTTGGGGGGAGGCTTGCGTCCTTAATGACGACATCGCCAGACTCGCAATGTTTACCTGCTACCGTCACGGTTTCCGTGCAAGGGGAGCTCATGTGATTTGCCACCACGGAGCGATAGAGCGATTGATAGGTGATGGGTCGAGGATTGTCTGACATACCCCCATCCACAGTTATGTACTTGCGAATGCCAGGCACTTCTTTTTGACTGCCCACGGTGTAGGCCGTGACACAAGCTGCACCGATTAAGGAGCGTCCAGGCTCGCAAATCAGTTTGGGCAGAGCCAGACTCTTGGCTTCACAAGCCTGAGTCATGGACTCACAGACCTGCTGAATCCAGGTTGCAATGCTTGGGGGATCGTCAGACTCGGTATAGCGAATCCCCAAACCGCCGCCCACGTTCACCTGCTGGACACCAAGGCCATGGGACTGAGCTTTGAGGAAGGCATCGACAAGCACTTCTGCTAAGTCACGGTGGGGCTGTATTTCGAAGATCTGAGAACCAATGTGGCAATGGAGACCGATGCAATCCAGGCTTGGCTCGGCTTTGATGAACTCAAACACACCATCGAGCTGTTCGGGATCGAAGCCAAACTTGCTGTCGATGTGACCGGTGCGAATGTACTCGTGGGTATGGCATTCGATGCCGGGGGTAAAGCGCAACATCACGGACATGATCTTGCCCTGGGCTTTGGCCAGCTCGGCAAGCGTCCGCAGCTCTAGCCAGTTATCGGCGACAACATTGCAGCCTATGTCGACGGCTTGGGAAAGTTCTTCGCGGGATTTATTATTGCCGTGGAAATAAATCTTTTCGGTGGGGAAGCCCGCTTGGAGAGCGGTGTACAGCTCGCCGCCAGAAACCACATCAATGCCCATGCCTTCGCTCTTGACGATGGAACAAACGGCAAGACAGTTCCAGGCTTTGGATGCGTAAATTGCTAGAGCTTCACCGCCGTAATGTTCAGCCAGGGCACCTTGATATTGCTGGCAAGCCGTTCTTAGGCTGACTTCATCCAGGATATAGAGGGGAGACCCGAACTCCTTCACCAGCTCCGTGACATCGCAACCGCCGACAACCAAGTGGTCTTTGTCATTCACCTCAGCGGTGAGAGGCATGAGGCTTTGGTTGGGCGATCGCCCAGGGGAGTTGTCGATGTACTGCAAGCCAGAGGCTGCATTGGCTGAAGAGGAGGGACGAGATTGCGTCGATACCATGGCCGGTTTTAAGGTGCTGGGGCGAATAGTGAGCAGAGCGAGAACGACACCGATCTTTGAGATCTCAAGGCGATCGCGGTGAGCGATAGATCGCTTAGGCTAGTCTACTGGCTTGCGCTATCGGATCATTCTCCCCAGGCCCAAATCTATTGAACCTACATGCATGCAGCTCAAGTTTTTCATTGGAGTTCAGCATCCATCTCTATCCATCCATTCGGGAGCTGAATCTATCTGTCAGTCAATCTCGAATCTAGTCAACTCCATTTGAAAACAATTACAAAACCATGCCAGATTTGCGAGCGCTGCATCTAAGGCCTTTACTTCATCGGGATTTGCCCCAGGTTTTGGAGTTGGATCGTCGTTGTCTAGGGGGGCTGTGGACGGAAGGGGGGTACTTGCGAGAAATAGAGAGCGATCGCAGTGAGCTTTGGGTCCTAGAGAGCGAACCGGATTATCTTCTGGGGTTAGGTTGCCTTTGGGCGATCCTGGATGAGGCCCATGTGACTTTGTTAGCAGTGGATCAGGCCTATCGAAGACAAGGCTTGGGGCATTACCTACTCTGGGCTTTGCTCCAGGCTGCCTGCCATCGGCAGATGTCTTGGGCGGCTTTAGAGGTGAGAGTCAGCAACACACTCGCTATTAACCTTTATGAAAGATTTGGCTTCAAATTAATCGGTAATCGTCGTAATTACTACCAAGACAATCGAGAGGATGCGGCTATTTTGCAGCTGAAGGATTTGCAATCCCCTAAAGTCGTCCAATCCTTACAGGATAAAGCGCCTCAAATCTTAGCTCGCTTGCATCAATCCGCTTGGTCTGCTCCCTCCCTAGACAACTCTCTCGATAAATACTTTAAAAAGTCGTGAAAACCGCACCCGGATTCTGTTTCACCTGAGACAGCACAACTTGTTGCCTGTGCTAAAGTTAGTTAACCGGCCGCTGCAGGTGATGTAAGGTACGCCCATGTTTGAACGCTTCACAGAAAA
>CALLPZ010000427.1 GCA_938015405.1 uncultured Pseudanabaenaceae cyanobacterium | reverse complement strand
GCTGAACATGCTGTGCCTCCCCATCGCTCTCCGGTGAAGCTTAATCTCCCAGAAGAGCTGTATTCCGACTTGGAGCAGATCAAGATCCTTGCCTGCGGAACGAGCTGGCATGCCAGCTTGGTTGGTGGCTACTTGTTGGAGCAATTAGCTGGTATACCCACCGTGGTCCACTACGCCTCGGAGTTCCGCTATGCACCGCCACCACTCCAGCCCAACACCTTGACCATTGGGGTGACTCAATCTGGCGAAACAGCGGATACTCTGGCTGCGCTCGAAATGGAAATGACGCGTCGCACTGAGAAAGGGGGAGCCTTTAGCCCTCGTTTGCTCGGCATTACCAATCGGCCGGAATGTAGTCTGGCCCACCTCACTCCCCATTTGATCACCACGCCAGCTGGCATAGAAGTCGGCGTTGCAGCTACCAAGACCTTCATCGGCCAGCTAATGGCCTTCTACTTCTTAGCACTGGATTTGGCCCATCTGCGTGGTTCAGCCTCTCCTGAGTCATTAGAGAATCTGATGGCAGGCCTCCGTGATTTACCTGGGCAAATCGAGCAGATGCTCCAAACCCAGGACAGTGCCATTGAAAGCCTGGCCCATGATTTCACCGAAACCCAAGACTTTATCTTTGTAGGACGGGGCATTAACTTCCCCATTGCCTTAGAGGGAGCCCTAAAACTGAAGGAAATTAGCTATATCCATGCAGAAGGTTACCCTGCCGGTGAAATGAAGCATGGCCCCATTGCTCTGCTCGATGCGAAGGTGCCGGTTGTCGCGATCGCCATGCCAGGCAGTGTCTACGACAAAGTTCTCTCCAATGCCCAGGAAGCAAAGGCTCGTGATGCCCGACTCATTGGTGTCCTTCCTGATAATACTGATGCCGATTTCTTTGATGATGTACTGGCCGTGCCTGCCGTCGATGAGCTCCTTTCGCCGGTCCTGTCTGTCATTCCATTGCAGCTCCTCTCTTATCACATCGCAGCTAGGCGTGGACTAGATGTGGATCAACCTCGCAACCTAGCGAAGAGCGTCACGGTGGAGTAATTTGTGTAGATAGTTTGCCGATGAGACATACGATCTTCGCTTCAATAGCGTAATTTGCTCGTTGTTGTGGCTACATCCTTGGTACTTACAGCAGTCCCCTGTCATACAGGCAGGAGACTGAGGGAGCAAATTTGCGTCTACCTGGTCTGCTTGGTCAATCACTGATTGTGCGGTTAAAACGTTGCTTGCCTATCCCCGAGAGTTGGTGGGCAAAGTTTGATTTGCTTCGAACCCTGGTTCGTCGCGATCTTGACGCTCGATATAAGGGCTCCTTGCTGGGAAACCTTTGGCCTTTGGTCAATCAGATTGCCCAGCTTTTGATCTATACCTATGTTTTTTCAGTGGTGCTTCAGGTCAAGCTGAATCCAGCAGAAAAGACTTTTGAGATTAACGATAATCTTGATTTTGGCTTGTGGCTGTTCGCTGGATTGATTCCTTGGATTGCCTTTAGTAGTGGCTTGATTCAGGCTGCATCCAGCGTTGTAGGACAGATCAATCTCGTGAAAAAGGTTGTTTTCCCGCTTTCGCTACTGCCGCTCGTTCCTGTTCTGACTAGTCTGGTCGAAAGCTCATTTGGTATTTTTGTTCTAATCGTGCTTGTGGCTTTTTCGAAGGGATTACAGGTCACATTGGCCTACTTGCCCTTGATCTGGCTCCCGCAAGTCCTGCTAACAGCGGGGCTCGCTTATTTTGCGGCTAGCTTGACCGTTTTTATTCGTGATATCCCTCAAACCCTGGGGGTGATTCTGAATTTGTGGCTCTATGCGACGCCTATTATTTATCCTGCCACCAAGATCCCTGAGGCTTGGCGGCAATGGATTTTCTACCTAAATCCCATGACGGCGATTGTTGAGACCTATCGGGATTTGATCTTAGTCGGTGCGATTCGACATGGTCCTGAGTGGAGAGTGGCCACCCTGATTTCCCTAGCCGTATTTGTGCTCGGTGCGAGCTGTTATCGACGCTTAAGGCCTGCATTTGCGGATGTCCTTTAATCCGTTACCAGACATCGGAGAGGCGAGGAATATGACGAAGTCAGATGTTGCAATTTCAGTTCAGGGAGTCTCGAAGTCCTTCCGCCGCTATGGTCGCCCCGTAGATAGGCTGAAGGAGCTATTGTTGCCGGGTCGTAGCTATGCGAGTGATTTTTGGGCGCTGCAAGGGATTGATTTAGAAGTTCAGCGTGGCCAAACCCTTGGAATTGTGGGGCAAAACGGTTCTGGAAAGAGCACGTTACTTCAGGTCATCGCTGGGACTCTGATGCCGACTCAGGGGCAAGTCAAGGTTGGTGGTCGAGTGTCTGCCCTGCTGGAATTAGGGAGTGGCTTTAATCCTGAGTTTACAGGTCGTCAAAATGTCTTCTTCAATGCTCAAATCCTTGGATTATCGCGGGAAGCGATTGAAGAGCGATTTGAACAGATCGCAGATTTTGCTGGGATTGGCCATTTTATCGATGAGCCTGTCAAAACCTATTCCAGCGGAATGTATGTCCGGTTGGCTTTTGCGGTGGCGATTCATGTGGATCCAGAGGTTCTGATCGTTGATGAGGCGCTTGCAGTCGGAGATGGCATCTTTGTCCATCGATGTATGGCAAAAATCAAAGAATTTCAAGATTCTGGGGGGACGATTTTGTTCGTTTCCCATGACATTGGTGCCGTTTCTCGTTTGTGCTCAGAGGCTGCTTGGATCAAGCAGGGCAAGCTGATTGATCGCGGTACACCCACGGAGGTGTGCAAGCATTACCAGGCTTGGGTGCATGAAGAGGTTAATCGGCAATATCAATCGGAGACTGTCCATGATGCTTCCGCTGCTGAAAAGAGGGTTGATGTTTCCCTGTCTGGGGAGTCTGGGGGGTCGTCCGAGCTGGATGTAGAGGCGCTAACTCGAAGAACCCTGAATCCTTTTACTAATCAGCCTTTTAGAGGCTTACAGGAGCATGAACGCTTTGGCTCAGGCCGGGGAGAGGTCGTCCAGGTTGAGGTGCTGGATGCTGAGGGAAATCCTTTGTTGATTGCTGAGCCGGGTCTATCCGTGACCGTTGCTGTCACAGTTGCTCGTCATGAGGTGTTGCCTCATCCGAATGTTGGTATTGCTTTGCTGGATCGACTCCGAACAACGCTATCTGGGTGGAGTACGGATTTACTCAATCCCGATTTTTCACGTTCTTGGGTTGAGGCCTCTGAAGCAGGCTTGTCCACGGTCAAGTTTGTCTTCACTTGGCCTTATTTGGCGATGGGCACCTATTCTTTAGACATTGCATTTGGCAATGGCCCCCATGACAACTTAGAAATGTTGGACTGGATTCAGAATGCGACAGTGATCAAGGCCATCACGCCTGAGAATGTTTATGGGGCTTTTCAGTTGGAAGATCGTACTGTCACCCTAGACATTACTGAGGCCCAGCCTTCTGAGACCTTGCTCTCATCCGAAAGCCGAGCTTAAACTGTTCCATTGTGTGAGCTGGAAGGACGTTAGGACCGTTGTCATGATGCTGTTTGATCTTGAAATGCCCGAATGATTGAATCTCAAAATCCAGATATTGATGTTTCGCTCCTCAATCAAAAAATTGAGGAGGCGTTGGCGAAGCAGACACCTGTGGTTCGCGGTGCTACCGTCGTTGCTGCTGAGACCCCTGAGTCTGCAGCCCGTTTGGCCAAGCTAGATAGCTTGGAAGCATTGGTTGCGGATGCCAATATCAATGCCCAAGGTCCCCAACGGTGGCCTCAGAAACTAGACCGTTTCCCCTTTGTGCTGGCAAAGGGAGGTGGGGCGTTTGCCCTGCGTCTCTATCGGTTTTTGTTGAAGAAGCAGACGGTTGTTAATCTGGCGTTTGTTCGTTCACTTCAAGAGGTGATTCGTTTACTGCGTCAGTCAACCTACCTTGAAGTTGAGTTGCGCGAAGCGGGCGATCGCTTATCTCTCGAGCTCCAAGCAGAACGGGCTCAACGTGAGCAACTATCTACAGAGCTCCAAGCGGAGCGGAGCCAACGTGAGCAATTATCTACAGAGCTTCAAGCAGCACAATCCCAGCGAAGCCAATTAGAGCAGCGGCTTCAGGCCTTAGAAGCTCAGGTTTTGCAGAAAAGCCAACTACGAGATGGCCAACAGCAACATTACGAAGCAGAACGACAGCAGCTGGCTTTAGAGCGCCATGCTGCTCAAACTCGTTTGATTGCCCTTGAACAACAGGTGCAGGGATGGGACCGGCAGTTTCCTGCTTTGCAGCAGCAATCTCAAACTGTCTCCCAAATGCTGCTGCAACTAAAAGAGCAGTCTTTGCAGGGCGATCGCTTTTATAAAGAGTCTTTCACTCAACAGCAACGGCTGCTGACTTTGCTATTTGAGCAAGCGAGTGCACCGACGGGTGAGGCTGTCACAGAATCATCAACTTCGCAGGGCCTGCTGCAGGAGAGTCAGCGCTCACAACTCGATCCATTCTATGCCGCCTTTGAGGATCACTTTCGAGGAGAACGCTCTGAAATTATGAAGCGTTTGGAAGTCTATCTTCCTTGCCTTGAGAAACAAAAAACTCGAGCCCTTGAGTTACCTGCCATTGATCTTGGCTGCGGTCGAGGCGAATGGCTCAGCTTGCTCAATCAGGAAGGCTATCAGTCCATTGGGGTGGATCTGAATCAAGCCATGGTGGATCGTTGTCGCTCCCGAGATATCGCTGCACACCATCAAGATGCCATTGCCTATCTCAAGGAACAGCCCAACGCCTCGGCTAGTTTAGTGACGGCCTTTCATCTTATTGAGCATTTACCCTTAGCAACGCTAATTGAACTGCTGGGAGAAACACAGCGTGTTCTGGCGCCTGGCGGTATGGCCATTTTTGAAACTCCTAATCCACAGAATTTTATGGTGGGCGCCTGCAATTTTTATGCAGACCCAACCCACATTAACCCCGTCTTTCCACCTAGTGCGCAGTTTATGATGGACAACGTGGGCTTTGCGCATACAGAACTGATGTTCGTTAACCCAGTGATGCAAACGCCCTTTGACCATCGCGATGAACCGGAGTGGCAGATTTTACGCTCCTGGTTCTATGGACCTCGTGATTACTCTGTTTTGGGATATAAGGAATGAAACCTACCGCCAAGCCTATAGCAGTGGTCACACCATGGTTTGCTGAACATTTAAAGGGTGGTGCGGAGCAGCAAGCCTGGCAGGTCGCAACTCGTTTAGCGCAGCGAGGCCACCCAGTCGAAATCTTGACGACTTGTTCTGGGAGTTTTCAAGATAATTGGGCCAAAAATACCTATAAGCCAGGCCTGACGGAAGTCGGGAATCTTCAGGTTCGTCGCTTTAAAGTTGATCAAACTGACCAAGGTCGATTTGTTCAAGCGAATACTGCTCTGCTCAACGTGGATCGGAATTCATTCCGTATAGGAGCTAACCCAGTCGCTCCTGAACAGTCTGCTGCATTCCGCTCTGAAAATATCAACTCTGAAAAGTTGTTGCAGCATCTTCGGAAGAAAGTGGACCATTACCAGGCTTTCATTTTCCTGCCCTATCTCTATGGGCCTATCTTGAATGGCTTGCCCCTGGTTGCAGAGAAGGCTTTTTTACAGCCTTGTCTTCATGACGAGGCTTATGCCTACATGCCAGAAGTTGCCCAAATCATTCATGCTGCAAAGGGGTTGCTCTTTATCAGTGAAGGAGAGGCTCGCCTGGCCACTAAACTCTATGGTCCCGGTATCTTGCCCAAAAGTGTGGTGGCGGGTGCGGGCATTGAAGCTGGCAAGCACTTTGACCCAACTCTCAAAATTGTGAATGGAGTAGATTTAGCAGAGACTCCCTATGTCCTGTCGTTGGGGCGTCGTGACACAACCAAAAATACCCATACTTTGCTGCAGGCCTATAACAATTTCCGGGCGGAGCAGCCAGAATCTAAGCTTCAACTCCTTGTTGCTGGCCCTGGAGATATTCCCGCAGATTGGATGGGGCCTGGCATTGTAGATCTGGGTTTAGTCTCTGAGACAGAGAAAGAAGCCTTACTCACTCATTGCCAAGCCCTTTTTCAGACGAGTAAGAACGAGAGTTATTCGCGCGTCATCATGGAAGCGTGGTTCTATAACCGGCCTGCTGCGGCCCATCAAGATTGTTTGGCGACATCCCTGGCTGTAGAAGCTGCGGGGGGCGGATGGCTGGCTCAAACTGGAGAAGAATGGACTCAACTGTTTTACAAAGTAGAGCAATCTGAACCCGCATTATTAGAGAAACTTGGCCAAGCAGGGCGGCAGTACGCGCAAGAGCATGCCAATTGGGACAATATTATGGGGCGTTATGAGGCTGCACTGGGTTTAAGTTCGGTTGAATCACCGTCGCCCATTGCGGAAGGCCGTCGCGGCTCGATTCATCAGTTGTTGCCTGGGTTTGCTTATGGAGATGCCATTTCAAATCAGGCAATTCGCATCCGTGCACATCTTCAAGAGCAAGGCTGGGAGTCAGAGATCATTGCAGTCAATATTGATCCAAAGGTGAGTCACCTAGCTCAGCCCTTTGAACAATTTAAGTTAGATGAGCGTGCCAGCCTCATTTATCACCATTCTATTGGCTGTGAATGCACTCAGACTGCACTGGAGCATCGTGGTCCTAAATGTATGGTTTACCACAACATTACGCCTGCTCGATTTTTTGAGTCCTATCGCCCTGAGATTGCTGCTTTGCTTCAACAAGGACGTCAGGAATTGGGAGGTTTGTCTGGCGAGTTTCCCCTATCCTACGGAGACTCCGCTTACAATGCCGAAGAACTTGAAGAACTAGGCTTCCCTAACCCCAAAGTACTGCCTATCACCATTGATCCAACACGATGGGATAAGCCAGCAGATCCAAGGACGATGGCCTCGCTCCAGGACGGTAAGACAAATATCCTTTTTGTTGGTCGCATTGCTCCCAATAAATGTCAGATTGATTTAGTACGTGCCTTTGCTGAATATCAAACGATGGATCGTAATTCCCGTTTGATTTTTGTCGGGGGGATGGACACGAATGATCCCTATTATCATCATTTACGTCGTGTCATTCAGGAGCTGCAGCTAGAAGAAGAAATTCTGCTAACTGGCAAAGTTAGTGCTGCTGAACTATCAGCGTATTATCAAACAGCAACCTTGTTCTGGTCGATGAGTGAGCATGAAGGATTTTGTGTGCCTTTAGTTGAGTCGATGTGGTTTGATGTGCCTATTCTGGCTTATTGCAGCAGTGCCATACCAGAAACCTTGGGAGAGGGAGGCTTGATGTTTAACGATAAGACAGATTTAACGCGCATCGCTGCTTTAGCCACTGTGGTAGCTAAAGACGAAGCATTGCGTCGAACGATATTGAAAGCGCAGAGACGACGAAGACCAGATTTCTTGCCGGAGGTTGTGTTGGCTAAAGTTGATGCCATTCTCAAACAGTTTGAACAGTGCCTAGTGAGCTAATCTAATTTCCCCTTGGGCACGAAATGCCTTTCCCAGAAGGCCCGGATACATAGTTAAAAGTCAACAAATGAGGTTTCTGTGATGGATAGTCAATCTTCTTTAATCGAGGCTTTAGGGCCTGGCGACCTATCAGAAGAAGACTTTGTTCGGTTAGCCTATCTGGTTTTACTTGGGCGAAAAATTGATACTGCAGGCTTGACTCACTGGCAAACCCGAATTGGGGCCGGTGAATTTGAGCCTAGGCAGTTGGTTGCCGAACTGTCCTCTAGCCCGGAATTTAAGGAACGTCAGTTAAATCGCCTCGGCTTCTTGGAAATGCTCCATAGTGCTCGAGGGGAATGGTGTGGATCGTTAGCTCCTTTTGAAAAAGTTTTAGATATTGGTGGCAGTAGCCCTAATATTTCGGCTGGTGCCCTGATTGAATTGGGCTACAGCCATCGACCTAATGAAATTACGATCATGGACTTGCCTCCTGATCAGCAATATTGGGGCAAGCCTAAATTCCCTCAAGATCAAGACTATTCATTTGATTGGGGAGTTGTGAAATACGTTCATGGCTTTGCAGAGAAAATTCAAGAATGTCCGACTCTGCAAGATCAACGTTTCAATATGATTTATATGGGTCAAGCCATCGAACATATTCTTCAAGATAAGCTGCCGGGAACATTGACTTGGGTTCGAGAGCATTTAGCGCCCCAGGGGCGGTTCATTTTTGATACTCCAAATCGAACAATCACAAAAATCCAATTTCCTGATCGCTATATCGACTCTGATCACAAGTATGAGTATACTCCTGCTGAAATGGAGGTTCTGCTTAAGGAAAATGGGTTTGATGTTGTTCAGCGCTGGGGCATGTTAAACATGTCCCAAACTTATCAGTCGGGCAAATTTGAGCAGGAGGAGCTCTATCAGCTTGATCAAATGTTAAATCGTGAACCAGATACAAGTTACGTGTTTGCCTTTGAATGTGCTGTCTCTCAAAGCTAGCTGGCAGTTTGATTCTCTGTTGTTCTGGTCTAGCTCTAAGTTCAGAATATTAGGAATCCTTCTGGAGATTAGTTGCATGTCTTAGATCTCTTTATCTCCTGAAGGGATTCCTGGCAGTCAAACTGGATTAAATTTGTTGTTTCATCCCATTCTAATATTGTGACAAAGCGAGCGCTGATTACTGGTCTGACAGGACAAGATGGCTCTTATTTAGCAGAGCTATTGCTTGAAAAAGGCTATGAAGTCTATGGATTGGTGCGGCGCTCCAGCACGTCCAGCTTGAGTCGCATTGCCCACTTTGCCGATCGCGTCCATGTTGTCCCCGGGGATTTGTTGGACCAGTGCTCTTTGATGGATGTTATCTCTGACACCCATCCAGACGAGATCTATAACTTAGCGTCCCAAAGCTATGTGCCTCTATCTTGGACCCAGCCTGCCCTAACGGCTGAATATACGGCCTTAGGGGTTTCTCGCTTATTAGAGGCGATTCGCCGTTGCCAACCGAAGGCACGTTTTTATCAGGCGTCGAGTAGTGAAGTCTTTGGCCAACCCGATGAATCACCTCAATCGGAGAAGACTGCGTTTCGTCCCCGTAATCCCTATGGCACAGCCAAGGCTTATGCCCATTGGATGACAACTAACTATCGCGAGAAGTATGGGCTCTATGCTTGTTGTGGCGTGACTTATACCCATGAGTCGCCTCGACGAGGGGCTGAGTTTGTCTTTCGGAAAATTACTCGGACTGCGGCCCAAATCAAGCTAGGCCTCGCATCAGAATTGCGCTTAGGTAACTTGGATGCGAAACGAGATTGGTGCCATGCGGAAGATGTCGTTACGGCGATGTGGATGATGCTTCAGCAGGAAACGCCTGGGGACTATGTCATTGCCAGTGGGCAAACCTATGCTGTTCGAGAGTTGGTTGAGTTTGCTTTCCGCTATCTCGATTTAGACTGGGAGCAGTATGTTAGCGTAGCTCCAGAGTTTTATCGTCCTAACGAGTCTGTGGAGCTGGTTGGGGATGTGACTCAAATTCAGACGGACTTAGGGTGGAAGCCGAAGTATAGTTTCAAACAGTTAGTTGAGCTGATGGTGGACTACGATATGCAACAGCTCATGGCTGCGAAGTAAATGGTTTGCCACGCTAGGAGACTCATTACCCCGTGTTAAAGGCGCTGATTGATGTGACGCCTGTGACCCCTCATCCCAGTGGGGTCGGGTTATATGTGATCAATTTGGTAAGGGCACTCCGGGCAATTGCAGCGGAGTCAGATCATCCAGATTACGGGGTGGAAACGTTCTTTCAGCCAGGCTTGAAAAGTTGGCTTTTAAGGCGTGAAGCCTATCCCTACGTGAATTGTGGCGAAGCATCCTGCCATCGGTTAGACCTGCCGGTGCGTCTGTCCACGCCATTGCTGGCTGGCGCGTACCATGTCCCGCCATTGCAGCATTTGTTGTCAACCCACTTGGATCGCCGCTTTGATCAACCGGCTGTGATTCATGGGACGAACTATTCGGTTTGTCCGTCTCACGGTGCCAAAACCGTGATGAACATCTATGACTTGACCTTTATTCGCTATCCCGAGTTTGTCGATAGTGTCGTCAAGACCTATCGCGCTCAAGTTGAACGTTGTCTGAGCTGGACGGATCTGGTTCTGACGATTTCTGAAAGTTCTAAGCGAGACATTGTTGAATATCTGGGGGTTGATGCTGACAGGGTCTGGGTGACGCCCCTAGCTAGTCAATATGCACCATCGCCTTGCACTGTAGCCCATCCCTTGGAAGTGAAAGTGGGCTGGGGACAACAGGTGGAGGTGTCTGCTGGTGCCGCTAGGCTGGCTCCCGTGGCAGGAGTGGTCGCTGCAACGGGAGTTTCGAGTCGTTTGCCTGGGGTGAGGAGCGCAGCTCAGGGAATTCCGGGCTTGGCACGTACGATTCGCTACGACGAAACCGATAGGATCCTGGATGACCTAGCGAAAGCCAGTTCCTATGATAGAAATAGGCCCTACTTACTCTTTGTTAGCACCATTGAGCCTCGCAAGAATATTGCGAATCTGGTCAAGGCATTTAATCTCCTGAAGGCCAATCACGGTATTGATCATGATTTGCTCCTGGTGGGTAAGAAGGGCTGGCACTATGAACCTATTTTTGAGGCGATCGCCCAGTCCCCATGGCGCGAGCATATCCATCATTTGAACTATCTCAGCGAGCCTCAGGTACAGGCTCTTTATTCCCAGGCCGATGTTTTTGCCTACCCGTCTTTTTATGAAGGCTTTGGACTGCCTGTGCTGGAGGCCATGACCCTAGGGGCACCTGTGGTGACGTCTAATGTGTCCTCGCTTCCAGAGGTAGCAGGTGACGCTGCCCTCTATGCTGACCCCTTAGCGCCCGATGAGTTGGCGCATCAGATTTGGCGTTTGATTGATGACCCGGGTCTACGACAAGACCTCATTGCTCGGGGACGGGCTCAGGCAGCTCAGTTTTCCTGGAGACGCACCGCAGAAGAAACTTTAAAGGCTTATCGGAGTCTGCTCTAGCTTGGCTGCCATGACCCCCTCGTTTGGAATTCCTCAGTTCAGTGTGATCACCCCGTCTTTCTGTCAGGGGGAGTTTATTGAGCGAACAATTTGCAGTGTTTTGGCACAGCAGAACGTCACCTTTGACTATGTGGTCTGTGATGGGGGAAGTGATGACAACACCTTGGAAATTTTGCAGCGTTATGGCGATCGCCTGCGCTGGGTTTCTGAGCCTGATCAGGGCCAGGCAGATGCTGTCAATAAAGGCATTGCAATGACCCAGGGGGAAATCATCGCCTGGATCAATTCTGATGATCTCTACTATCCCCAAGCCTTCGAGAAGGTCCAGGAATTTTTTGCAGCCCACGATGATGTGGATGTGGTCTATGGCCAGGCCCAGTGGGTGGATGAAGCGGATCGGATTATCGAGCCTTTCCCGACGGAAAAGTGGAGCTACCGTCGTCTACTGCAGACCTGTTTTCTCTGTCAGCCCGCCGTGTTTTTCCGGCGGCGGTTGGTGGAGCAGCTGGGGGCCTTGGATATCTCTCGCCATTACTGTCTCGACTATGAACTCTGGCTTCGTTACGGCCAGCAGGTCCAATTTCACTATTTGCCGGTGACTCTTGCGGCTTCGCGGCTCCATGAAGAAAATAAGACGCTGGGCCAGGCTGTCTTAATGCACCAAGAAGTTTTACAGATGCTCCAGGTGAAGTTTGGTCGCGTCCCCGAGAGCTGGGTGTTGGGCTATGCCTTGACTAAGGTTGAGCAGGAAACCCAGATTAGCCGGTTTGATGATGCCCAGTTTTGGCCCTTTGTCAGGAAGCTATTGTGGACAAGCTGGGTGGAATTATTGCGCTGGCGTCGCTGGATCTGGCCGACGACTTTGGTCAAGATGTTGGGTTGGATTGCTCTGCCAAATTTGGCATGGTTTCGGCGCCGAAAATTGCTCCATCGTCCAGCCCAAGCCTTGACGGTTTGGCAAGATGGCTTGGCTCAACAAGGAGAGCGGCCCCCATTTGTGTCGACAGATGATGGTGTAGCGGGAACTGTAGGGCTTTCAAGGCTCGGTGACCCAGTGGCGGGAGTTGGAGCGGAACCGCCAGCTCGGGATGAGGCTTGGGCGGATGAACGCAGCTAGGCTTGACTGAGCTGAGGATCGGGGCTTGTCCCGAGAAATAATTATTCTATTTTGAGCAATTAATCCTGTCGTGATTAATACAGTACGGCTCCATATTCCTCTGGCGCGGTTGATCAGTAAGATGGAGGCGGCTTTCGAGCCAAGGACATCTCAGGGGTAGAGCTCGCCGTGGTGCAGATATTTCGCAAGATTAATCGTCTTCTGGATAGCCGCGATCGCCTCGAGTTCCTATTCATTGTGGCTTTGACCCTGGTGGGAGCGATTGCGGAAACACTGGGTGTAGGCGTCATTCCTTCCTTTATTGGCCTCTTGGGCAGTTCCAAGGCTGTGCGAGAAGTTGGTGTGGTGGGTTGGGCGTACAACTTTGCCGGTTTTGAGGACTATCGTGTTTTTGTGCAGTGGGCCTGTATTGCCCTGATGGGGTTGTATATCGGCAAGAATGGCTATCTGGCCTGGCTGAACTATCTGCAAACTCAGTTTATTTATCGCAAACAGAGCAAGGTTTCCCAACGACTGTTATCGCGCTACTTGCAACAGCCCTACCCTTTTCACTTGAAACGGAATACGGCGGATCTCATGCGCAATATCAATGTGGAGATTCCCAATCTGTTCAACGAAGTCATGCGCGATGTGATGATTTTGTTGACGGAGTCGCTCATTGCGATCTGTATTGCCATCCTGTTGCTCGTTGCGGAGCCGATTTCATCCCTGATTGCCGTGTCCCTTTTAGGGGTTGCCATGGTGGTGTTCTACCAAGGCTTCCGGCGACGCATTGAGCTTTGGGGCCGGCGTCAGCACCGCCACATTGGCCGCATGATTCAGTGGGTCAATCAGGGGTTGGGCAGCATTAAGGAAACTAAGATCCTGGGTCGAGAGCCCTATTTCCTTGAGCGATATGGCTTCCATGTGGAGCGCTATACCCAGGCCACTCAGCGAATTCAGTTTGTTAATAAATTGCCCCGCCTGTTTATTGAAACCTTGGCGGTTGTCTGTTTGCTGGTCGTTCTTGTGGTGGACTTGAGCCAGGGGCGGCGACCGCGATCGCTGCTGCTGCTCCTTACCCTGTTTGCGGCGGCGGCATTCCGGTTGATGATGTCGCTCAATCGGATCGTTGCAGCGGTGACGACTATTCGTTTCTTCAGTAAAGCCTTGGATGCGGTCCACAACGACATCACGGCCATTGAGGGGGATGACAACTTCCTTGCCAGCCGTGAAGGACTACCGGGTTATATCCCACCCCAGAATTTTCAAAACTCGATTGTCTTAGATCAGGTGAGCTATGTGTATCCCGACTCGAAGACCTTGTCCCTGTCCTCTGTCTCATTGAAGATTGAGCGGGGGGAAGCGATTGGCTTGGCAGGCCCATCAGGCGCAGGGAAGACGACCATGGTTGACCTGTTACTGGGGTTACTTCAGCCCACAGCAGGTCAACTGCTGGTGGATGGGAAGTCGGTGGCGACAGACCTGATGGGGTGGCAGCGCCAAGTGGGCTATATCCCCCAGCAAATTTATCTCTCCGATGACACCATCCGCCGTAACGTTGCCTTTGGCGTAGCTGATTCCAGTATTGATGACAGCCGGGTTTGGCAGGTGTTGCGCTTGGCCCAGCTAGAAGACTTTGTGCGCGGTCTACCCCAGCGCTTAAATACGCGGGTGGGAGAGCAGGGCGTTCGCATTTCTGGAGGCCAACGCCAGCGCATTGCCATTGCCCGAGCGCTTTACCATAATCCAGAAGTGGTGGTGATGGATGAAGCCACCGCTGCTTTGGATAACGGCACCGAGCGGGAAATTGTGCGGGCGATGGAAGGCCTGATGGGTAAAAAGACATTGGTTGTCATTGCCCATCGTTTGAGTACGATTCGCAATTGCGATCGCATCTATTGGGTTAAAGATGGCGTGATCGCCGATATGGGCACCTATGATGATTTACTCGCCCGTAACTCAGAATTTCAAGCCATGGTGGGGCAATAACGTTGGCCAATTCCGATAGCTCTCCCCTGCAAGTCAACCTCTCCATGCTGATGGAGCGACCGACGGGCATCAGTACCTATGCGCTCAATGTTGTCCCCCAACTGGCCGCCCTGAATCCCACATTGCTGACGGCTCAACCCCAGCAGTTCCCAAATTTTCAAACCCAGGTGATTCCGGCAGACCTGACTCCGGAGCAGGGATCTCGGGGCCATGCCCGGCGGCTGTGGTGGACTCAAACTCAGTTGCCTCAACTCTACCGAGACCAGCGGGCTTCCCTGCTTTTCTCACCCATCCCTGAGATGCCCCTGTGGCGAGGCTGCCGCACTGTCGTGATGGTTCATGACTTTATTCCCCTGCGATTTCCAAAATGGCGATCGCCCCTCACCAATTACTTCCGCCTCATCGTTCCCCAGGTGCTTCAGCAGGCGGTTCACATTATTTGCAACTCCCAGTCCACGGCTGATGACGTCATGGAATTTGGGGGGCTGCCAGCTGCCAAAGTTACCCCCATTCCCTTGGCCTACGATGCGGAGCATTTCAAACCCCTTGATCTACCCCGTAAAAACTACTTTCTCTATATCGGTCGCCATGATCCCTACAAAGGCATCGACAAAGCGATCAGTGCCTTTGCTCAGTTGCCTAAGGCGATTGTGGAGGCGAACGACTGCGAATTTTGGATTGCGGGAGGAGCAGACCCCCGTTTTACCCCCCAGTTGCAGGCCCAAGCGGTGGAACTGGGGGTGACAGAACGGGTTAAATTTCTCGGTTATGTCCCCTATGCAGATTTACCCCGCTT
>CALLPZ010000426.1 GCA_938015405.1 uncultured Pseudanabaenaceae cyanobacterium | reverse complement strand
AGTGAGGCAAAGGCACGGATATTCCAGGTGGCGATCAGCAAGTTGTCATCTTTCTTGCTTGGGATCTGCTGGGTCAAGGCCTGGCTTAACTTCTTCAGCTCCTGTTTCACTTGCGGTGGTGGCTCATCAGTAATCGCGGCTCCCTGGCGGGGCGATCGCCGCTGGGTTGCTGGGGCTTCCGGTTCTGTTTCAGTAAACCAGCCATTTACAGTGCGAAGTAGTCGCTTGAACAGGGAGTTTGATGCGCTCATGGGAAATGACTAAAAAGCAGCCATCTGTTGGGAAGATAGCTGCGGTGTGGAGAGAACTTTGGTTGCAGCGATCGCTGTTAGAGCTCTTGCACGAATGCAAATCCGCCCCCATCCCCTGAGCCCTTGTCCACAATTTTGGGGGAAGGGAAGTTTCAAAGTCCCTCTCCCAAGCTGGGGAGAGGGATTTAAGGAGAGGGTCAGGAGCGATGTAAGAGGTCTATTGGTGGCTCTTCGCTGCTTTCAACATGTGATAGGTAATGAGTAATTGAGTGATGGCCAAGGGAAAGCTTTGCAAGGTTTCCCCGGTCGTTCCCGTGACTCTTCCAATGTCTTCATTGCCATTGAGGCTACAGAATTGTCCCAAATGGGAGACTTCATTGCAGAGCATACGCTCTAGTTCCTGAACCTGGACAGCAGTTGCTAGACCATCAATTTCGAGTAGGTCTGCGGGTTGCCCCATATCTCGGGTTAGACCTAATCGCACAGCTGCTTTTTGCTGATTGTCTGGGCTTTCCAGAATCTCGCTCAAGTCAGGCTGAGAAATGGTGGGTCGCAAAATCAAGCGTGCATCTAGGAGCAAATCATTCTGATTGGCTTCGTCTGTAGAGGGACAGAAGCTCACAATAATGTCAGACCATTGGCGCTGGGGACGAATGAAATGCTCGGAATCATACTCCCGTTTTCGCATTTGCTCCATCACCTCTGCTTCGGTGTAGCCACGCTTGCGGGTATCGCGCTTGACTTTCCATGATGCTCGCAGCTCCTCTGGGGGAGCGAGGTAGACCTTGACGTCGTAACAATCCCTGGCAGCACGGGTGGAATAGCCCAGTAGCCCTTCAACGATGACAAACTTCTTGGGCTGGATATATTCGGGGGCATCAAACTCACCACTGTGGTGGTTATAGATGGGTTTGAGTACGGATTGGCCCGTGCGCAGTAGGGCTAAATGCTGCTGAATAATATCGAGATAATTGCAGTCGGGATGTAGAGCAGAAATGCCCATTTCGGCCCGCTGCTTGCGATCGTAGCGATGATAGTCATCGGTACAGATGACGGTGACATCTTCTTCACCCAGGACCTTGGCGATCCCTCGGGTAAGGGTTGTTTTACCCGCTGCGCTATCGCCAACGATGCCAAGAATAATGGGGCGATGACTCATAGAAATAGCTCGTGAGGGGAGACCAGGATCCACATAAAGTAAACAAGCCGCTCACATTATGAAAATACAACTGGGTATCTTTGCATTATCCAAAATTGGGCTAGCTGCTGCCTTTAATATTCATCACGCAACATCACGAACTATAGAGATTTAAGACCTTTGATATGGACGGTTGGACTATGGATAACCTTTGCTAGACCTCACTTTCCCCGCCTCTAACCTGTATTGCGCCATAGAAAATGCCCGAGCCTAGGCTCGGGCATCAGGAGAGCGAAGGGCTTTTTCGCTCAGGCTCTCAGTCGCTTTGAAGTTGTAAAACCGTTCGCTAACTTTGCCTAGGCCATCAGCATGGCTTCGGTGGCAGCCATGGCTGGAATGCCTTTGTCTTTGAGACCCCCAAAGCGGCGATCGCGGTTTTGAAAAGCCATTAGCGCCTCTGCAAAAGCAGCGCGGTCAAAGTCAGGCCAGAAGGCATCGGTAAAGTACAGCTCGGCATAGGCCAGTTGCCACAGCAAGAAGTTGCTGAGGCGCTGTTCTCCACTGGTGCGAATCAACAGGTCTGGGCCAGGGGCACCTGCGGTGTAGAGCTGTTGCTCTAGGTCCGCTTCGGAAATTTCCCCAAGGCTGAGTTCGCCGCGCTGGACCCGTCCGGCCACGCTGCGGCAGGCTTCAACTAGCTCATGACGACCACCGTAGTTCACGGCAACGGAGAAATGAACCGCTGTATTCTCGCGAGTTTGTTCCATCGCTTCTGCCATGACCCGTTGCAAGGTGGGCGACAGACCATTGAGGTCCCCAATAAAGGACAGGCGAACCCCTTCGCGATCCAATTCCTTCAACTCATGGCGCAGCATTTTCTCGAACAATGCCATGAGAAAGTCCACCTCCTCGGTGGGACGTCGCCAGTTTTCCGTTGAAAAGGCGTAGGCCGTCAGGGCAGGAATCCCCCAGTCCTTGCAGCAGCGAACGAGGTCCTTGAGAACCTTGGCGCCCTGGCGATGACCCGCAATGCGGGGCATATGGCGCTGACTGGCCCAGCGGCCATTACCATCCATGATCACTGCGACATGTTGGGGCAGGCATTGGGGATCCAGCTCAACCGGCAGAATTTTAGGGTTAGAAGCATTCATAGGAAACAGGGTGCAAAAGTGCTTACGAACGAGGGCAAATGGTCAAGATCCGAAGCTGCTAGCAAAACCAGTGCAAGCGGTCGACTGGAATAGAATCAGAACCCTATAGATGGCATAGCCTCGAAATAATTCGAGGATCTACTTTCAGGCTTCCCAACTAAAAGAAAAATCGTCTAAGGGGGATTGAGGACGTTTTTCGGAGAATGCTCGGACCAAGTTCGAACAGCAACTGGTCAATGACCAGTGGGTTTTAGGGAGTCCCACATCTCGCACTGCTCGAATGGACTGAACGCTGGTGGGCTGAAATCGCTGCAATCCATCTGGTTTCTCCCAGACTAGGCAGTGGCATCGAGTCTGTCAGTCGGGGACGGTGGGCAATAAAGTCGGATTTGGTGGGGTCTAGGGCTCTATTGCAGGGCAATCTGATATTTTCCGAAAATTTACGGAGATGGCTTGTAGGACTCTCCAATAAGCAGGCTTCTGCGGAAAGATTCAGTATCGCCTTTGAGCCATGATTTCGCCATGAATCACCTCCCTATGGATGACTCCACCACTTCCCAGCGCTCAGTCAGCTCGATTCATTCATCCAGTGAAACGACTCATGCGTTGGCCGCAGTGGAAGACCTGATGCGCGATCGCCAGGGTCATTGTGTGAGCGATCTCCAGCGTGTCATTTTGCGGGAAGTCTGGCAGGGTCGGCGCTACAGCGACATTGCCGACAGTTATGGCTGTACTGAAGGCCATGCTAAGGATGTGGGCTCCCAGCTATGGAAGTCTCTCTCTGAGCTATTGGGGGAGAAAGTCACGAAGCGAAATCTGCGCAGTGCCGTTGAGCGTTGTTTGAACAAGGCCCGCCGGGTCAAACGGAAATTACAAAATATCCATCGTTCTTCCCTAGGGGAGCCTAGCCAAAGTCTGATTGGTCGTGAGACTGCGCTGAATGAGCTTCAAGAGCTTGCGAACAGAGGCCATCGACTGATTCTGATTCAGGGAGCTGGGGGGCTGGGCAAAACCACCTTGGCCCAGGCCTTTTTGAGTCAGGCTATTGCGACGACCTCAACCCAGCGCTTCGAGCAGCCTGGCTTGGCCGGTTTACTGGAACTCACCTTAGCCAAAGAGGCGGAGCAAGTCGTCCCCGCAGAGCAGTGGGTGGAAGATTGGTTGCAGCAGCAATTTAACCTGATGCCCAAGCCTGAATTTGCGCGAAACTTGGCCCTGCTCAAGCAACAGTTGCAAGATCAACCCTTCGGGATTTTGATTGATAATCTTGAATCTGCCTTGGATAGCCAGGGGCAGTTTTTGCCAAGTTTTCGAGGCTATGGAGAACTGCTGCGAATGTTGGCTCAGGTGCCAGGTATTACCTTGGTGACCAGCCGCGATCGCCTCTGCGAACCCGCCCTTGCCCTCCACCACTACGCCCTGCCCGGCCTAGACTGCGAAGCTTGGCGCACTGTATTCGAACAACAGCAGGTCAAACTCTCTGGGGAGGTCTTGACCAGCCTCCATCACACCTACGGCGGCAATGCCAAAGCCATGGGGTTAGTGAGCGCTGCCATCGCGGCTGATTTTGGCGGGGACGGCACGGCCTATTGGCAACTCCACCAGCAGGATCCCCTCGG
>CALLPZ010000425.1 GCA_938015405.1 uncultured Pseudanabaenaceae cyanobacterium | reverse complement strand
GGTTTGAGGTCTTTGCTTTGGAAGGTGATATCTCGGAACCTGCGGTGGGGACTCGACTCCCACTGGATGCCAGCAACAACGTAGGGCGTGCATTCCTGAGCCAATCCCCTTGCTTGCACGACTTGATATCTAATACAGAATTGCTCCAGACCTCCAAGTCTCAATCTGTTGCCCAGGTGATGAGTGCTCCATTGATCCTGGGGCAGCAGGTGATTGGCATCATTAATCTGGCAAGCTGCGAAGCCTCTGCCTATGGGGCTGCAGAGCTAGAGTTGCTGACGCAAATTGCTTCTCTCCTTGTGACTAATATTGAGCGACAGCGTCTGGCCCATAAAACCCGGCTGTCCATGAAGCGGTTATGCAGCTATGCCGAACGCTTAGAAATTCTCAATGACATGGGACAGCGGTTATCTTCTGCTGCCACAGAGCAAGCTGTCTTCAACATTGTGGCTGATGCGACAGAAGCGGTGCTCTTGGCTGATCGAGTGAGTTACGCTGTCCCGGAGCAAGGCCGAGAATATTTTCAGATTTACGCTTTGACCGGCAATGATGCGATTCCCAAAGCGGCGCGATTGCCATTAGTGGGGTCGTCAATTGAGGCCGTGTTGCTCCAAGAGCAGGCGCTAGCTTTCGAACAGCTGGAGACCTCCATCTATCCTGAGCATCGTCAGCTGTGGGAGCGAGGCTTGAGTGGGGCCTGTAGTGTGCCGATTCAAGTTTCAAACACCATTGTGGGAGTCTTGAATGCGGGCGTGAGTATTCCTTGGGATTACCCAGAAGAAGCCCTGACATTGCTCAATGCCTTGGGCCGTTTCATGGGGGCGACTCTGGAGCGTATTCAGGCTCAAGAGCATGTGGGTACAACCCTGGCTCAATTAGAGCACCAAGCTTCTCACGATGATTTGACCGGCTTGCCGAATCGAAGCTTTCTCCATCAAGCCCTGGAGTCAGCCATTGAGCAAGCAAGTCTTCAGGAACAACCCCTCGCGGTTCTGTTTGTCGATTTAGATCGGTTCAAAGAGGTCAACGATAGCTTGAGCCATGGTGCAGGGGATCAGCTGCTCTGTGCTGTGGCGCGGCGCATGCAGGCTCGGCTACGGTCATCAGACTTAGTGGCCCGTACCGGGGGAGATGAATTTGTCGTGTTGCTCCGACATCTTCAAGAGCAGGGTGATGCTTTACAACTGGCAGATCGGTTGTTGGCTACACTTCGAAACCCTTTTCAGATTGAAGGGCATCAAATTCAAGTGGGAGGAAGTATAGGCATTAGCCTATTCCCTGAACATGGCTTGACCAGTGCAGAGCTGATGAAACATGCTGATATTGCCATGTATGAAGCAAAGCACCAGGGACGAGATACCTATCGAATTTATGCTGCTCAGATGTCGGATGAATTAAACACTCGCCTGACTTTAGGGAATGACTTACGTCGAGCTATTTCCCATGAAGAATTCTTCCTCCTATTTCAACCCCAGTTTGATTTGAAGTCTGGCAAGATTTCTGGGATTGAAGCACTTCTTCGCTGGCAGCATCCCACTCAAGGCTTAGTGTCGCCCGCTTGCTTTATTCCGATTGCCGAAGAGAGTGGGCTGATTGGAGAGATTACATCTTGGGTGTTGACCAAGAGTTTGGGCGTATTAGCTTCACTCCGGCAGGAGCATCCTGCACTCTCTGTTTCAGTCAATGTCTCAGCCCAGGAACTTCTCACACCGGAAGCTCTGAATCAGCGCATGGCTGAGGCTCTAGCTCAGTTTGACTTGCCAGGTCAGGCATTGGAGCTGGAATTAACAGAGCGAGTTTTCTTAGAGCATCCGGAGATCGCAAGCGATGTGATTACCAATTGGAAGAGACGAGGAATTTGCCTTGCGGTGGATGACTTTGGTACGGGATTCTCCTCTCTTAATTATCTATTGCAGCTACCGATTGATCGTTTGAAAATAGATCGGAGTTTCATTCAGGATATTCAATCTCATGAGCGGAAGCGAGGGGTCGTTAAAACGATCTTAGCTTTGGGAGAAAATTTGGGAGCTACTTGTATCGCAGAGGGTGTTGAACAGCAGCAGCAATTAGACATTCTTAGACAATTGGGCTGCCCTGAAATTCAAGGCTTCTTACTGGCAAAGCCGATGTCTGCTGAACAATTGAGAGTGCTGCTCAAACAGAAGTCAGGTGCGATCGCGATGTCTACGCAGGAGTCTTTATGCCAGGCTGCTTAGCTATTTGCTTTTGTTTGGAATTGAGGCTGTGAGGGATACTTGCGACGCGTTTTTATTCAAGTTGCTTAGCTGCTTTAGGCTGGCAAAAATTAATGGGAATGAACCAACCAGAATTAAGCCTGCAATGATTAAGCTGACAATGCCATCTGCCCGTGGCCAATGAAATATGGAGATGCTTAAAGCTGCAAGTAAGATTCCGAAGGAGCTTGCAGCATCGGCGATCGCATGCAGCAACACGCCCTTCACGTTCAAGTCATCATGGCTGTGCTGATGCAACAGTTTTGCATTGAGGCTGTTGACACCCAGGCCAACGCTAGCGGTGATCAGCATCGGTAGGCTGAGGATTTCGACCGGGGGCGATCGCAAAGATTCAATCGCTTCCCAGCCCACCCAGAGAGCGATCGCGACCAATGCCAACCCATTGGCCAAAGCCGCCCAAGTTTCTACAGCTCCGTCTTGAATGGTCTCAGGTTGAGCTTGCTGCTGTTTTTGGCTCCACCAAGCTGCACCTAGTGCCAACAACACCGCCCCACAGTCCACAATCAAATGCCCCGCATCAGCAAACAAGGCGACGCTATGGCTCCAAACCCCAACGCAAATTTCTAAAATGGCAAAGCCAAGAACTAAGCCCGCGACCCAGAGCAAGCGCTGGACTTTTTGCTTGGAGAGGTCACTCGCAATCAAGGAATGGTTACAGGTCTCTCCCTGATGCTCACCATGGGCATGGGTGCTGTGGAGATCTCCACCATGGGAACAGGTTTCGGGTACTGGAGTCATAACAGCAGAACAGCGCGGACTGAGTCTATCGTAAGGTGCTAAACCAAAGTCAGTCGTTTTTCTAGCAAATCCTCACTGAAGCAAGCATCTAAAAATGCAAAAGGGCCTTGGCTATCACAGCCAAGGCCCTTTCTATTGGAACCAAACGTTAGTCCTAGGAATAAACCTAGCCGATCAACGCTTTAGCTTTAGCAACAACGTTAGCAACGGTGAAACCAAACTCTTCCATAATCTTGCCACCGGGAGCGGAAGCACCGAAG
>CALLPZ010000424.1 GCA_938015405.1 uncultured Pseudanabaenaceae cyanobacterium | reverse complement strand
CAGGATTGATTCGAACTATTCTCTTTGATTGTTGTTGCCCTGCCATGACTTCCACCGCCCTTGCCAAGTCCACTGCGACCCCCACGTTTTATCCACCCAAGCCGAATAAGCCCTTAATCTGGCTGGTCCAGCGGCTGAATTCCCAAATTACCCAATGGAAATGTCAGGCAAAGTTAGTGGTGGCGAAAGATGAGATTAAGCGGCTTAAAGCGCTCAAGGGCGATCGCGTCATCTATTTTGCCAATCACCCCACCTTTGGCGAACCGGTCTTGATGTACGAACTCTCTGCCCGGATTCGCAAGCCGATCTACTTCATGGCGGCCTATGAACTGTTCCAAGGGCCCATGCGCCACTTTTTCCAAAGCGTTGGTGCTTATTCCATTCGACGAGGCTTGGTCGATCGCAAAAGCATTAAACAAACGATTGATCTGCTTCGCCAACCCGCCTGTCATTTGGGGATTTTCCCCGAGGGGCGCTGTTCCTTCCAAAGCGATCGCCTCATGGAGTTCCAGCCCGGTGGAGTCCAGTTGGGCTTTCAAGCCCTGGCCAAGCTTCCTGAAGAAAATGGCAAGGCTCCCAACCTTTATGCAGTACCGGTTAGCATCTACTACCAATACGAAGGTGACCTGCGGGAGCCCGTGGAAGAAACCCTCGTCGAACTAGAAGAAGCCTTGGGTCTCCCTCCCCTCACAGAGACCCTGCCCGATCCACTTCCTGCAGAAGCAGTGGCAAAGCTTCCTCCCCAGGCCTACGCTCGCCTTAAACGCATTGCCCTGGGTGTGTTGCAGCGCATTGAAGCCGATTGTCAGGCTTGGGAACTGTCTCTGCCTGGGTTAGATGACAACGATTGGAATACCCATTTGAATGCCCTACGGGACGGCATTTTAGATCGCTGCGAACAGCTTGTGGGTCTGCCCTCCAACCAAAGCTTGCCCCGTCGCAACCGGGCTTACCGCATCCAGGCTGCCTTAGCCGATCGCAAAGCAGCCCTCAATGCTGAAGCCAGCGGCAGAGGTGACAATGAGACGGAGGAAGCTTTTCCCACTCTATTGATTCAGCGGTCGATTGAACGGCTGCTAAACCTCGACACGATCTACGATGGCTACGTCCAGGAAAACCCAACGCCAGAGCGTTTTCTAGACAGCATGGCGCGCTTCCAGCGGGAGCTCTTCCAGATCGATCAGCCCCCGGCCAAGCGCCAGCGCCAGGCCAAGATGAAAATTGGCGAACCGATTAATTTTGCCGATTACCTTCCAGACTATCGTCGCGATCGCAACGCCACGATAGAGCAGCTCTGCAACCAACTCCAGGACGCCATGCAGACCAATCTAGATGCCATGGTGGAGGAGGCTCATAGCAATCAGGGGTAACAACTCTCTGCCCTCTTCTTAATTCGCCTCACAGACATGCTTTGCCCTTGGTAGCGAGAATAGCGATGATTCCCATTCCAGCATCCCGGTTTTATTGGCTCCTGGGTTTAGGCAGCCTTGCAGCCTTGGCGATCGCTGCATTCATCCCCCCAGCCTTAAACCTTGCCTTGGCCGCAATGCTGCTCTGGGATCTAGCCCTCGTTGTTCTAGCCGTCATAGATGCAAATCGTGTCAAAGCCCACCGTGTCAAGGCCAAACGGAGCTTACCGACTCGACTCTCCATCGGCCGTAACAATCCCATCGAACTCACCCTGGAAACAGGAGCCTTGACCAAGGCGTTTGCACCTGCCATTGTTCGCTGGGTAGATAGCATTCCCCTCGAGCTGGAAGCAGATTTACCCAATAATCTCCTACGCCTAGAAGGCCAACGCAGTCTAACGGTGAGTTATCCCGTCCTGCCCCGCCGTCGCTGCGAACTGCAATGGGGGAAACTCCAGCTTCGTCAGCTGGGCCCTTGGCGACTCGCTTGGCATGACTGGCAAGTCGATCAGCCCCAAACCACTCAGGTTTACCCCGACCTGGTCGGTTTGCGAGAGCTCACCATCAAGCTCTCCCTCCAATCCGCAGGAAACCTCCGCCAGCTCAAACGCCAAGGCATGGGCACAGAGTTTTCAGAGCTCCGAGAGTATGGCAGCGGCGATGATCTCCGGTTCATCGATTGGAAAGCCACTGCCAGACGGGGACGCCCCCTCGTGCGGGTCTTAGAACCCGAGCAAGAGCAAACGGTCTTAATCTTGTTGGATCGAGGCCGCCTGATGACGGCTCAGGTCATGGAACAGCAGCGCTTTGATTGGGGTGTCAATGCTGCACTTTCCTTATCGCTAGCTGCTTTAAACCGAGGAGATCGCGTGGGCCTCGGTGTCTTCGACAAGTCTATGCACTGCTGGATGCCCCCGGAGCAAGGCCCCAGCCACCTGCCGAAAATGCTTGAACGCCTGAGCGCGATCCAGCCTGAGCTCGTCGAGCCAGATTATCTGGGAGCCGTCAGCACCGTCCTCAAACAGCAAACTCGCCGTGCCCTCGTCGTCATCATCACCGATATCGTGGATGAAACAGCTTCTGCAGAACTGATTGGCTCTCTCCTACGCCTCAGTCCCCGCTACCTGCCGTTTTGCGTCACTCTGCGTGATCCCAAAATTGATCAACAGGCACAGGCATCTGACACAGATCT
>CALLPZ010000423.1 GCA_938015405.1 uncultured Pseudanabaenaceae cyanobacterium | reverse complement strand
ACTCCCCGTCACACAAGGGCAATTAACGCAGTCAGAACTGGGCAACCTAGACCCAAGCACCGCTCCTGAGTGTCTATCAGCCAAGCCATGTCTCAGCCCTTCGAATTATTTTCTAGCAACAGGCCTCACCCCCTCAATGGGCAAGTCTTTGAAGCGATTGACATCAATGACAAAGAGCATTTAGCGGCCCTGTTCAGTGCAGGGGCAAGTCCTAATGCGATCCATCCTGACAAGGGTCACACAGCACTGAGTCAAGCAGTCCAACAGGGCAATCGCGACCTGATTCAAGTCTTGATAGATCAGGGCGCTGATGTGAATGGCACTGGTGCCCATGGCGAGACTGCACTCATGACCGCTGCCAGCCAAGGCAATCTTGAACTTGTCCAATTGCTGCTCGACCAAGGCGCACTTGCTGAGGCCATGTCCAGTGATGGCGATACAGCAATCTGCCTCGCGTCAGGCTCCACAGAATGGGGGTTGGTGGACGATGACCAACTGGAGCAGTCCCAAGGCATTACCAGACAAACCCAAGCAGGTTTAGAGCAACTCCGCCCCACGGATGAAAGCCAAGTCATTGCCGTGGTGGAGCAACTGCTGGAGGCTGGAGCCCAGCTCAATCGTGTGGGATACAGCACCACGCCGTTGATGGAGGCCACTCGCTACGGTCAGCTCCAGCTGCTGGCATTGCTGCTGCAACGCGGTGCAAATCCTCACCTCATGGCCAAAGATGGTCAAACCGCCCTGGATATCGCCAAGCTCTACAATCAAATGCGAGCGCTGACGCTCTTGGAAGCGCAGCCACAATCACAGAATGGTGGGGATGACGCAACAACCTCAGAATCAACTCAAGTCGTCGCTGCCTAGGCCGTCATACACGGCTATTCCGAGCAAGGCTGTTCCGAGTAAAGACTGGCCCTTTGCAGAGCAGGCTCTAGCAGAGCGAGAGGCGAATCATCGCAAGCGGGAATTGCGATCGCTCACCCCCATCGATGCGCTCCACGTCCACCGAGACGGCCAAACGCTGCTCAACTTCAGCGCCAATGACTACCTCGGCCTCTCTAAGCATCCTCAGGTCATTGCTCGAGCCGTGGACTACACCCAGCGCTATGGCACCAGCGCCACTGCATCTCGACTGGTAGCGGGTGGATTTACGATTCACGAGCAGTTGGAAGCACAACTGTCATCGTCATTGGGGCATGAAGCAGCGCTGCTGTTTGGCACGGGCTTCCAGGCCAATGCCACGGTGATTCCAGCCCTGGTGGGGAATGATGCGAAGGAGACGTTGATTCTCTGCGATCGCCTCGTCCACAACAGCTTGGTCAAAGGCATTCTCGCCAGTGGAGCCCGCTTTATCCGCTTTCCTCACAACGACATGGCAGCCCTGGAGCGTCACCTGGAGAAAGCATCAGCAAAATACCAGCGGCTGATGGTAATTAGCGAGACGGTATTTAGCATGGATGGCGATCGCGCCGATGTTGACGCCCTGATCGACCTAGCCGATCGCTTCAACGCCTTTCTCTACCTCGACGATGCCCATGCCCTCGGCGTCCTTGGTCCAGCGGGCATGGGCTTGGCAGCACGCCGAGCTAGCGTTGATTTATTGGTTGGCACCTTTGGCAAATCTTGTGGCGCAGCAGGGGCATTTGTGGCCTGCTCCGCTCAATTGCGCGACTATCTGGTGAACTTTTGCGCGGGAGTTATTTACACCACGGCACTTCCCCCTGGCGTGGTGGGAGCAGTTGCCGCTGCCTTGGACTTAATTCCAGCCATGGAGGCTGAACGGCAGCACCTCGCCACAGAGTCCCGATGGTTGCGCCATCAACTTATAGCCCTGGGCTATGGCACAGGCGGCTCAGAGTCCCAAATTGTCCCAGCCATTATCGGTCCAGAAGCGGAGACCCTGGCACTCGCCAATCACCTGGAGAGCGAGGGTTTCCTCGCCACCGCAATTCGTCCTCCCACCGTGCCTGCAAACACGGCCCGCATCCGCTTTGCCCTGTCCTGCCATCACCAGAGGGAGCATTTGGCGGGGCTGATAGACGCAATCGCGGCTCAGACTCCCCAGGGAAACCGCAGCATTTAGTCTGGCAAAGGTTTGAAAAGCGCCAAATGCTGTGGAAGGCTAAAAGGAGACAATTTCTCCCATCCCTAACTCAGCGACATGGAATTCTCAGGCATCCTCAAATATGGCGGCTACGGTCTCGGCGGGCTTTTCCTGCTGCTCGTCATCGTTTGGATCGTCACCGCAGTGCGCATCGTCAAGCGGACGAAGGGATTGCCCCAGGCGTTGAATAACTTCTTTGCCGCTATCGTCAACGGTAAGCTAGATGCGGCCTATGGCATGACGACCAAGGCCTACCGCAATCAGGTCAACCGCAAAGACTTCGTCAAATTCATCAAGAAGAACAACCTCAAGCAGTACAAGACTTCGAAGCTGTCTGCTCCCATGAGTGAAGGCGGCTTACAGCGGCTCAACATCACTGCCGAGCTGAACAACGGTCCTGGCGTTCCTCTGAGTTTCCTATGGACCCAGGAAGGCGACACCTGGAAGGTTGAGCAATTGGTCACACGCGATTAAGGCTTTATTAAGCCAGGCCTTTCAGACGGACCAAACCTTGCAGACTGAGACTCCCCAAGCAGAAGTCATTGCCTATCACGGCTGGGCCTTTGATCGGCAATGCTGGCAAGCTTGGCGAACAAAATTTGCTGAGCAAAATATTCCTCTCAGAGCCTTTGACCGGGGCTACTTCGGAGCACCAACCCAGCCAACTTTTGAGTATCCCGATAGCCAGAAAATTATCCTGGCTCACTCCTATGGTCTCCACCTCTGCCCCTACCAATTACTGCGGGTGGCGGATTTGGTGATTGTCTTTGGCGGATTCTATCGCTTTCACCCCAGGGCTCCCAAGGCAGAGCGACGCTCCCGCCGGGTCCTCCAGCAAATGATCAGCCAATTTGACCAAGCTCCAGATCAGGTGCTCCAGGCTTTTTGGCAAAACTGCGGCCTGCCCCAAGCCCAATGGCTCGAACGCTCAGACAAGGTTCTGCAACTGCTGGCCCATGATTTGCAGGACTTAGATCATTCCTTACTCTGCATCGAGTTCCTGGCAAGGCAGCCCAAGGTGGTGGTTATTCATGGGCGGGAAGATGCGATCGCTCCCCTATCCCAGGGGCAGGACCTCGCCAAAGAACTCTGCAACAACGCCGAGCTGATTGAACTCAGTGGTCCCCACGCTCTCCCCTTCACACAGTTAGAACAGTGCTGGTCCGCGATTCAGCCCCATCTTCGCCCTTAGTCTGAGTGACCCAATCCAATGCCCTCGCTCGCGTTACAGCCTTGAAGTTCTCACAGGTCAATTCAACGCCAAGTAACTTGCCGAGCTGCGCCAAATCTTCGTCAAATAGCGCAGTCAAATGGGCAGCATTTTCTGGGTTAGGGCTGGGGCGCTCTTCCATGCGATAGCGAGACTTAACGCGATCACGCACCCACTGGGGCACTAAGACTCTCCGCAAACTGGCCAGCAACGGCGCATTCACAATCGCATCCCGCAGCGGAGCCTTCTGTAACCGCTCCTTAGAAACATTCTGCTTGCTCAATGCTTCAACCCACTGGGGCCGAGTATTTTGAGCAGCGGAATCGTAGCCAATAAATTTGCAGACCCGCTCCAGCTCCGCCTGGGAATCCGTAATCAGCCGATCAAAGAACACCGGCAAAACATTGGCCTGGCCATAGGCCTCGAAGTAAGGCTGGAGCTGATAGTGATAGCGCCCGTAGTCAATCAGCGGTGTCTGCTGAGCGATGGCCTCATCCAACTCCACCGTTATCGTCCGCTCCGTCCATTCATGGATGTAATCCGAGACCAAGCGGTCCATGGGATGACGCATCACATAAATCAGCTTTAAGCCTGGCTGTTCTGAAGATGAGGCTGGAGGCAGATGCTGAACCATCCGCTCCACCGTTTGGGGGTGGCTGGGCAAATAGCTGTAACGAGTGCTGGCTTCTCCTCGCAGCTCCCCTGGCTGGGCTCCTTTATACAAGTCCCAATAGCCCTCAATGCCCTGGGCATAGCGATCATCGTCGCTAAAGAAACAGGGCTCCTTCGGATCGGTCATAAAGATGCCGGGCTGGGCGGCGAGCTGGGCATAAAGCGTTGTCGTCGCACATTTAGCAGCACCAATAATGATGAAGTCGGGACGATTGGCCATAGTTTGCGGGGATTGTTGAGGCACGGTGCAGAAGGCGAGGGACAGTTGACTAACCCCTTCAAATCATGGGGTGACCGCCAGGGAGGCGGCTAATTTCTTCAATCGTGTCTTCATGTGAACCTCCATGGTCGTTTGATACGGAAGTCCCTTGGCACTCCTGAGGACAGACCCCCTCGCTTTAAAATCAGCAAGGCGCTTTGCCTGTCTCCCTTAACTCCCCAACGTCTTGGCCGAACCTCGCCCCGAATCTCGCCCCCAACCCAGTTCTGCCCAACGCAACGCCATTGCCGACTCCTTCGGTGCAGCAGCAGGCACCTATGACGACTACGCCCTGGTTCAGGAGCAATGTGCTCGGCAGCTCGTAGCGTTCTTAAATGACCAGGACATGGGCCCAGGGATAGGTCAAGAAACCAACCAACTGCCCCCAGCTCCCATCCTAGAAATCGGCTGTGGCACAGGCTTTCTGAGCGAGCAGCTCCTGGGCAGCTATGGCGATCGCCACCGCCTCTACTTCACGGACCTCGCCCCTCAAATGGTCCAGGCCTGCCAACAACGCCTCAAAGCCCCTCAATTTTCAGCACTTGGCCCCAACGGTGCAGCCCCAGTCTTTCAGGTTCGCGAAATGGATGGCGCCGACCTCGACCCAGCGCAAACGGAGAGTCGCTTTAGCCTGATTGCCAGCAGCTTTGCCCTGCAATGGTTTGAGAACCCTGAGGTGATTCTCGACCAGTGGCTGGGTTGCTTAGTGCCGGGGGGCTGGCTGGCGATCGCCTTCCCTACTTGCCACAGCTTCCGCCAACTCCAAACCCAATGCACCGAGTTGGAGCTGCCCTACCCTGTCATGGCCATGCCAGACCCCACGCCCCTGATTTCCTGGGGCTGGCAACAGGCGAGCCAATGCATCTTCCACCAAGACTTCGTTCCCCTTCAAGCCCCCAGTCCCCAAGCTTTTCTTCGTCACTTCAACCGCATTGGCGCAGTCCCAGACGGCACCAGCATTGAATCCAACCAGAAACTCTCAACAGCTCAACTCCGCCGTCTCATCCGCCACTGGAATAAAGCAGCAGCTCTCTCCGAGCCAGGCATCAGCGTCGATTACCACGTCACCTATTTGTTCTTGCAACATTGAATTCCCATCAATCGCCTGGGATGCCCAACCCTTCACAAGGCAACGCTGTTTTCATCGCGTCCTCGGCCCCCAATCCTCGCGACAGGAATGGTCTGGGTAAATTCCAGGCTCTCTCCATAAAGTCTTAAAGCTCAAGTAAAGGCTTCGGTTTGTTTAAATCTACCCAGAACCTTGGCCTAGATGGAATTCTCGAGCTGCATTGCATTTGGGAATTTGGGCAGCCGATGGCACTCAGCTACGCAGCTCCATCAGCCCCCTGCTTAACTGACTCAGGAGCAAAGCATCGCCATGCAAGCCCTTGATGGACAATCCCAGACGGGTTCCACCATTTCTTCGTCCACGCCTTCCGCCTTAGCTTCAAGTACAGCAAGTCCAAGCTCAGCGAATCCAGATGTTGTGAGCCCAATCAAAGTAGGCCTCGTCGGTTGCGGCTACTGGGGGCCCAATCTAGCCCGCCAATTCCAACAGCTTGGCGATGCCCAGCTCGTCGCCCTCTGTGACCTCTGCCCAGATCGCCTGGCTCTAATGGGCAGAGCCCATCCCCAAGCCAGACTGACTCAGAACTTTGCAGATTTACTCACTGCGGATGTGGATGCGATCGCGATCGCCACTCCAGCCCATAGCCACTACCCTCTCGTCAAACAGGCCCTCGAAGCGAATAAACATGTCCTCGTTGAAAAGCCCTTGGCAGCGACTCTGGATGAAGCCCAGGCCCTCGTTAACCTAGCCAACATTTATGGGCAAGTCCTCATGGTGGGGCACACCTTTGAATACAGCCCTGCCGTGGAAAAGGTCAGGGAGATCATGGCTTCCGGCGAGCTGGGCTCCATCCAATACATCGATTCCGTCCGCGTCAACCTGGGCCTGCTTCGCCCCGATGTAAATGTCATTTGGGACCTAGCTGTTCACGACGTCTCCATCCTCAATTACATTCTGGGAGAATCAGCCCTTCAAGTCAGCACTATGGGCAAGGCCTGCACCCTACCCGAACTGGGCCTTCATGATGTCGCCAGCCTGACGCTGCAATACCCCCACAAGCTCCTTGCCACCGTCCGCGTCAGTTGGCTCGAACCTGTCAAGCGCCGAACCCTCACCATCGTGGGGCGTGACAAAACCCTGGTCTATGACGAAACCGCAGAATTTGCCGTCAGCATTTACGACAGCGGCATTCAACGAAAAACAGCAGCGGCCCAAGCAAGCTGGCCGGTGGACTACCACCGGGGCAATAAGCAATCCTATGCCCTCCCATCGGTGGAACCCCTCACCCAGCTCAGTCAACATTTCCTCGACTGCATTGCCCAGCATCAATTAGGACAGCCCTGTGTCCCTCGTAGCTCTGCTCAGGTGGGGCTCGCCGCCGTGAAAGTGCTAGAAGCAGCCCAACAATCCCTCGAAGCAGATGGGGCTGTCATCGACGTTCACACCCAAAGCCTGGCCACTCAAGTGCTGGCAAACCAAGGCCTAACGCCAAGGTCCATGGCATCGAAACCAGTCATGCCAGCAAGACCGCCACATCAGCCCTTTCATAGCGTCCTAGACATGGCCAATTTGTCCAGCAATGCCAACGACAACAGCTTGAGCAGCCATCGCGCCACAACTCGACTCAACAGCCTCATCGGCATCGTAGTCGTAGGGCGTAACGAAGGCGATCGCCTGCGCCGCTCCCTCAACTCTGCCCTAGCCAAGGGACACACAGTGGTTTACGTCGATTCCGGCTCCACCGATAACAGTGTCTCCCTCGCCCAAGAACTGGGCGCTGAAGTCGTTGAGCTAGACCCCAACTACGCCTTCACCGCCGCTCGTGCCTACAACAGCGGTGTCGAATGTTTACAAGAACTCGCTCCCAGCATCGAGTTTGTGCAATTTCTCGATGGAGACTGCGAATTAGTTTCAGGCTGGCTGGAGACTGCTTTCATCACCATGGAAGGGGACTCATCCATCGCCGTGATCTGCGGGCGGCGGCGGGAGGAATTTCGGACTCGCAATGTCTTCCATCGCTTGATTGACATGGAATGGAATACCCGCATTGGCGAACTGACCGAATGTGGTGCTGAAGGTCTCATGCGATTGAGCCTGTTTAACCAAGTCGGTGGTTTTGATGAAAGCCTCATTGCAGGTGAGGAGCCAGAACTCTGTCTACGCCTGCGCAGGGCAGGGGGCAAGGTGATGCGAATTGATGCCGATGTCTCCCTCCACGATGTGCAAATGAGCGAGATTCGCCAATGGTGGAAGCGAACCCTACGCAATGGCTATTCCATGGCCGAGAGTGCCTGGCGCTATGGCGCAGATTCGGAACGCTTTTGTCTGAAGCAGTCCCTCAGCATTTGGCTCTGGGGCTTAGTCATGCCAACCCTGGCGATCGCCTTAGCCATCCCGACCCAAGGCACCAGCCTGATGACGCTGCTGATGCTCTACGCCTTCCAAACCTACCGCGTTGCCCGCTACCGCAATCTGGCCCATGGCGACGCCCCCTCTGATGCTTGGCTCTACGGTCTTTTCTGCATTCTAGGGAAAGTACCAGAACTCCAGGGACAAATCGAGTTTTGGCTGCGCTTAGCCTTGGGCAAACGACGCGGCATCGTGGAATACAAACAGCCCGTCAGTCCATAGCCTTCATTTAGATTTAGGACAGCAACGGGGGAGAAATTTCGCCAACGGACCATTTTGCTCCTCTCGAAAATCTCATCCAAATGCTCCAACCCAGTCCAGCATTCAGTCAACACAGAAGGTCAGCCAGCAATAGATAATTGCCCCATGCTGTCACCCTCATGTCCTGGTATCCCATGGCTGTGTCCATTCCTCCCGCCCTTTTTGTCACCGGAACCGATACCGACGTGGGCAAAAGCATCGTCTCAGCCATGCTGACCCTAGGATTGGGGGCTAGCTATTGGAAGCCCGTGCAGTCAGGACCGGGGCCTAATGGCTCAGCGGGGGACAGCGCCTATATTCAATCCTTAACGGGCCTCTCCAGCGAGCATTTTCTTCCCGAGCGCCATCGCCTCAGCCAACCCCTCTCTCCCCATGCAGCGGCAGCCATCGACGGCATCGACATCTGCCTCAGCGACTTTACGCTTCCTCAGCACGATCGCCCCCATCTGGTTGTAGAAGGAGCCGGAGGTTTGCTCGTCCCGTTAAATCCAACGGACTACATTCTCGATTTAATGCGCCAGCTACAACTCCCCGTGGTGCTGGTTGCACGCAGCGGACTAGGAACCATCAACCACACTCTATTGTCGATTTCCCAGCTACGCCAAGCCGGAGTCCCCATCTTAGGTGTTGTGATGAATGGGCCCAAGAACGAAGGAAATCGTGCTGCGATCGTCCACTACGGAAAAGTCCCTGTCCTCTTAGAACTCGAAACCTTAGTGGAACTGACCCCAGCCTCTCTTCTGGGAGCTTTCGACAGAATCGCCTGGCCTCAGACCACCACCTAGCAGGCCTAACCAAGCCCAGACCGATAGACAAAACGTGCATCAGGTCGTTCAGAAGAATGGACCGATCTAAACCACCGACAAAGATTTTTACAGGAACTTAATAGTAGAAACCCGAGCGATCTGTCTCAGCTCCAAGGAAGGTAGCAGTCACGAAAGTGCTGTTTTTATCCAATATCACCGCAGATATACCAAGTCAGTTTTTCATCTGTCCATCCTGAAAAGAAGCCAGTCCAAGGGAAGAGATAACTAAGCATCTGGGCTGCGAGGCGATCCGCACATCTCCGAGGTGGGTGGTACCCATTCGCACATACAGCTGTAGCTATGACAGCATCAATTGAAAAGAGCCAGAAGGTGGCATACATCTTTGGATAAGGCTTTTTGCATCCTTCACAATCATCTACCTGGCAGACCACAATGGGAGAGTCACTGTGACCTTGGCAACCTCGCACGAAAAATCCACTCCCCAGCGTCCCCTCAAGGACGTTCATGCCATGAATGGCCTTCAAGATGGATCCGCAACACCGTCCCCAGCCCATTACAACCAGCAGGTTTACCAAAGACTCAAGCTCTCTCTGAGTCTTGACCTGCGGCGTCAACTCTTCGTCGCAGTTTGCGATGACCCAAATCTGCGCAACCGACTAGCAGGTCAACTCCACCGCGAGCTTGTCCAACAGGGTGCTGATCAAGTGGCTGCCTCCATCGAGCGGAGCGGCATCCCCACCATCCATGAAAATTTAGTCAGTCTCAAACTCGATCTCAACGACCCCAACCCCATCGCCCAGATCTCCCACTGGCTGCGAACCAATGTGCCCCGGTCCGAGCAGGACCAGCCGATGCCCTCCTTTCAAATCCTGGGCATTGAGCAATTGACTCGCCAACCCGCAGCTGTACAGCGCCTCTTCCTCAGCTACCTGAGAGCCCTAGAGCGACAGCTTCCAGCGTTGAACTCAGCACTGATCCTCTGGGTCACGCGACCCTGGTATCACAACATTCGGAAGTCCGCCCCGGAATGCTGGCAGTGGTGCAGCGGAACCTTCGAGTTCATGGCAGAGCCCCTGCCACTCAGCGCCGATGAGCGGCCTCAAACTTCCGTCCCAGAGATGGACGCCCTTACTCCTGGAGCCGATTCGGGCGTCCCCCTCGCGAAGCCCATGGGCACAGCTTTGGCACAGCCAGCAGAGCCTCCAACCTCTCAGAACAGCAACGATGCTGAAGAGGCAGAAATTGGGGAATACAGCGCCGCCAAAGTTATTGCCGCCGAAGCTGCCCTCATGGCAGCCTCAGGCGTCGATGCTCGCATCACAGAAGATGATGATGTAGCCCAACCCCCAGACGTTCAGGCTCCCAAGCCCCAGGACATCGCTACGGACTCCAGCGAGCGTTCAGATTCGCCAATCAGCGACACCACGGCCCAAACAGACGAGACAAATGCTCATCTAACAGTTACACCGGCTGCGCCAACGGAGCAAGACAACCCCACGGTTGTAGCCTTCGATCGCATCTATGGGCCTAGCGAAGCCTCTGAAGTCGCAACATCCGAGGTCGAAGCAAGCCAAGATGCCAACGCCATCGCGCCAGAAGCGAAGGGTTCGGCAGCGGCTGAAGCCAGCACAGCAGTGGTCAAAGAACCTCAACTACCCAAGCTTGAGCCCACCAGCAAACCTGCAGAGAAGCTATCCCAAGCGCCCATCGCAGATAGCTATCTAACAGCCAGCCAGCTGACCCAAGACCCCAAGGTCAGCCAAACGCAGCAAGAAACGGTACAACAACCCACAGACGCTTCACCCAGCCCCTTTGCTGCACCGAAGCCCGCGGAAGGAACCGCCAGCACAGCGGTCAACCCAGAGAAACCCGCCACAACGACGGTTTCCCATACATTTGCCAGTGCCGCGGAACGGGAAGAAGCTCAGCTTCTAGCCCACATCGAAGTTCTACGCCAGCAGAATGCCAGCTCCGAAGATCTGGCCATTTCCTACCTGGAACTCGGCCGCTTCTATCGTCGCCGCATGGAACAGGGCGATCAATCCCAAGACTTCACCCGCTATGCGATCGTCGCCTACGAGCAGGTCCTGGAATGGCTTTGCTTCAACGACCCCGCTGCCACCACGAGTAGTCTCTCCTGGCCAGACACCCTCAACGATCTGGGCACCCTCTACTGGATGGCATCCCGCAAGCCCGAATCTCCAGAGATGGGCATTTCCTACATCAAGCTAGCTATCCAGACCTATCGCCTCGGCCTCAAAAATACCAACCCTGAGGACAATCCCAAGGCCTTTGCCATGTTGCAAAACAACTTAGGCACGGTTCACAGCGATTTTGCTCACCATCAAGATTCAGCCGAAAATCTAACCCAAGCCATCGATGCCTACAAAGAAGCCCTGCGCTTCCGTCAACCCGAATCGGCACCGCTGAAATACGCATCCACTCAAAACAACTTGGGCACGGCCTATTGGCACTTAGCCCAACATGCCAACGCCCCGGAGAATCTAAAGTGGGCGATCGCGGCCTACTCCCAAGCTGCCCAGTATTACAATCCCGATGAGCAGCCCGACAGCTACGCCATGATCCAGAACAACCTGGGTACGGCCTACTGGAACCTGGCCCAGATCGCTCCCAACGAGGAATCTCCTGAAGGCAACGGCCACTTCATGGCCCAGGAATGGCTCCTGCTCGCCGTCAATGCCTACAACAACGCCCTCCGCTTCCGCACCCTACAAGTGGCTCCCGGCAGCTACGCCTCAACCCAAAACAACCTAGGCACAGCTTACTGGCAACTCGCGAACCAGGAAGGGCAACAGGCCTCAGCTGGAAAAGAGTACTTGCAACTCAGTATCCGAGCCTACGAAGCCGCCTTGAAAGCAGCAGACTTCCTCCAAGGCCAAAACATGTTGGCCCAGCTCAACTTCGATCCCTTCGCGACCCACAGCAACACTGGCCTCGTCCACTACCAACTGGCGACGGACTTTGCAGCAGACTTTGCCGATGAAGCCCAACAACAGCACCTAGACAAGGCCCTCACCCACCATGTCCAAGCCATGACTGGCTGGAAAGAAAAGCCTGAGCTGTACGACCCAGCAATGGCGGTACTAGTCCAGACCATCCAGCGTTGCTACGAGAAATGGGGTAGCAGCGGCCAAAATCGTGCCCTAGGCCTCGTACCAGGCGAACTACTGCCCGAGCTTCTCCCCAAGCTGTAGGCATACCTGCAGAATTCATATATCAGTCCTCAGGGCGGGTTCTTCCCGCCCTTTTTGCGTTTTGCCATTGCAAATGAGACTTGAAGCGGAGATGGGCTGAAAGCATTGAAAGGCTAAAGTTTTTGGCTCAGGGGTATTGAGGCAATGCATATGCCCCCTAGCTCGGCTGTTGATTTATCTGGTACCCAAAATTGCCAACAGAGCACTCCTTCAATGAGCCCTCCCCAATAAAAGCGAAAGCTCGTAACAGCTGGGATGCCCAACGAGAGATAAACTCACAGTGCTCTGGGCCTGGGCTATGTCTAACTACAGCGATTGGACTACTACTGCCCACGCAACTCGAGGCACTGGAACGTAGATTCAGCAAAATATTCACACCCCAAACCACAACAGCGCCAAACCCAGCAACATTGACCACCACCCTCAACAACGGTC
>CALLPZ010000422.1 GCA_938015405.1 uncultured Pseudanabaenaceae cyanobacterium | reverse complement strand
GCAATCTACCGCTTTTGCAATCGAGGACTTTGTCCTATGGCCACCCCTTTTTCGCCGTCTGGCAGCACCTTGGCATTTTTGCCTTTGCTTGGTGTGGCGTCACCCTTTGCCCAAGCGGCTGAAGTCCCTTTTCCAAATCTTTCGCCCTTTCCCAATTCGCCTGAGCCTAGCTTGAGTGGTGTACAGGCAGGACAGTCTGCTGCGATCGCTGCTTCTGAAGGAATTGCGCCTCTGGCAGCGGGTATGTCGGTGGAGGCGAGTGAGCCGCAGTTCTTAGCGCAGGTTTTACCGACAACAGGAGCGACCAATACCCAGATTTCTGTGGATGCAACGGGCCAGCAATTTGAGATTGGGGGTGGCATCCAGGCCGGTGAGAATTTATTCCACCGTTTTGACCAGCTGGATCTGGAAGCGGGGCAGATTGCGAACTTTGTAACGACGCCTGGCTTGGAAGCTGTGTTTAGCCAGATTGGTGGCGATGCTTCTTCGATTGATGGGCTGCTCCAAGTCAGTGGTAGCTCAGCTGATCTCTTCCTGCTCAACCCCAACGGAATTGTCTTCGGGCCCAATGCACGGTTGGACCTGAACGGTTCGTTTACGGCAACGACGGCAGATCGTTTGGGCTTTGAAGAGCGGTGGATTGATCTCCTGGGTGAAGGGATTACTGCCCAAACTGCAGTGGCGGGTTCATTGGATGCGCTGGAGTTTTCCGCTGATGCAGCAGGTGGGGCGATTACCAACCAAGGCCAGCTTGCGGTGACAGATGGCCAGTCCCTGGGACTGTTGGGCAATGCAGTGGTCAATACGGGCTCACTGACGGCTCCCGGCGGAGACGTCACGATCTTGTCTGCGAGCGGTGGCCAGCGGGTGAGCCTGGGAGGTGGCTTGCTCAATCTGGATTTGGCTGGGCCGACAGCGGGTACGACCCCAGCGCCCCAATTATCCAATGCGGCTGCTCAGCCAGTTGCTGAAGCGACAGGTCTAAGCGTGAATGCCGATGGCTCTGTATCGCTGCAAGCAGGCACCAGTATTGTGACTGGAAATGTGGATGTCTCTTCAGTGGAAGCTGTGGGTGGGCAGGCCAAGATTTTGGGAGATGAAGTACAGCTAAATAATGCGGTTGTTGATGCATCAGGTGCAGCTGGCGGTGAGATTAATGTAGGTGGCGATTACCAGGGACGTGGGGATTTACTCCGTGCAGTCTCTGCTCGATTGGATGAGGCTTCGGTGCTGCGGGCTGATGGCATTGCTTCGACGGCTGATATTCGCCCTGATGGTGGAGAGGTGGTGGTTTGGTCCGATGGCTCTGCTGAGTTTGCTGGGACAATCACGGCGAGGTCTCTGGCCTCTGAGGGGGCCGGTGGATTGGTGGAGACTTCGGGCCATCAAACCCTGACCTTGGCAGAGACTGCTCAAGTCGATACCAGAGGAGCGGGAGAGCTTGGACAACAAACAGGAACTTGGTTGATTGATCCACCATCGGTCACTGTGGCAGAGAGTGGTGGTACGGTCACCCCTGCGATGCTGGAAGGCTTTTTACAAACCAGTAGCGTCATCCTCAATGCAGATAACTTCGTCTCTGTTTTGGATGCTGTGGATGCTAGCGCGAATACAGCAGGAGCAGGACTCGGCGATCTCACCTTGGATGCTCCAACGGTGAATTTGAATGCTCCTATCCAGTTGCAAGAGACCAAGGTCTTGAGTGGCACTGCAACAACGGTGAATGTGGGGGCGAATGGCACTGTACAAAATGGCATTGATGCAGCTGTTGCAGGCGGGACGGTGAACTTAGCAGCGGCCACTTACCGTGAGGGGAAAGAACTCAATATTGATAAAGCGATTGTGCTGCAGGGTCAAGGCGCCAGCAATACAACTATCAGTGGTGATGCGAGTGGCGATGGCAACGCCGCGGGTAATCAAGCTGATAACCATCGCATTCTCAGATTAACCAGTAGTGCAGATGGCTCTTCCCTATCAGGCATCACGTTTAGCGATGGTATATCCAGCTCTGATGGTGCAGCCCTTGATAATGCTGCCGATGATGTGACCATCCAACAAAGTGTTTTTAGTCATAATCAACAGCTTGGTTCCCCCTTAGATGGGGGGGCAATTCATACCCGTGGCCAGCGTCTACGCATCGACAATACTCGCTTTGAAAATAACTACGCTGAGGGGGATGGTGGAGCGATTGATCTGCAAAATGGTTCCATCGAGATCAGCGGTAGTACCTTCAGTGACAATGTGGCCAACAGTGGCCATGGTGGGGCCATAGATCTTGACCCCAGTGCGACGTTAACCATCACTTCCAGTAGTTTTGAGCGCAACAGTGCCGGTAGTTATGGTGGAGCCCTATTTGCCCAAGCGGAAGTCGAGATTATCAACAGTGCGTTTGATAGCAATACAACGGCTCTGGCTGGCGGCGCTATTTTAGTGGACTCTTCTGAGCCTGATAATTTGATCCAAGGATCTAACTTTGGAAATAATCAGGCTCTGGCTGAAAATGGTGGGGCGATTGAGGTTCGTAATAATTCTCAGCTCACCATTGATGCCAGTAGCTTTACCAGTAACCAAGCCCAGTTGAATGGTGGAGCGATTCGTAATGCTGGGCAGCTCACCATCACTAATACCGCCTTTACCAATAACCAAGCAACGACATTTCATGGTGGTGGCTTGTCCATCCATGATGATGGGCAGTTGAACCTTGTAGATGGAAGCTTTGTGGGGAATCAGGCAGGTACCCATGGAGGAGGTTTATCTACTACTGGTAGTAATAGCAACTCTTTGTCAGCTAGAGGTACGACTTTCACCAATAATCAAGCCTCCCTTTTTGGAGGGGGATTGCATCTGAACGCCCAGAATGGCACATTGAGCCTCACCGATTTGGTGCTGCAAACGAATACAGCCCAGAGTGGTGGAGGCATTTACAAAGGGAATAATGCCAGCCTGAGTTTCACCAACAGCATTGTCGATGGTAATGCCGCAACGGACTTTGGTGGTGGTTTTGTGGGAGCGGATGCTGGGGCTATTGGTCTCGAGCTAATTACCTTTCAGAACAATACTGCTGGAGAAGATGGGGGTGCGCTTCATCTGCGCGCGAACAATGAACTCGTGGGCCAAAACCTGACGTTCCAGCAAAATAATGCTCTGTCAGATGGCGGTGCGATTGATTTATCTGGCATCACAGTCCTAAATCTGACGGATAGCGCTGTTGAGCGCAACCAGGCTGTCAATCAAGGGGGCGCTGCTGATGTGGACAGTGGTTCTCATCTCAATGTGACTGGGGGAAGCTTCCAAGATAATCAAGCATTAGATGGGGGTGCGATCGTCAGCAATGATGGTCTGATTAGCGTTAGTGGCACCAACTTTGTTGGCAATCAGGCTTCTCGTTCTGGCGGGGCGATCGCCCAGACGGGGAGCTCTACTTCGATTCTGACGAACGCCACACTCATCGCGAATACAGCTGAAGACTTCGGTGGAGCGATTCTCAATCGAGGGGATAGTAATAGCCGGTTGGAGATCGTGGGGGGAGCCTTCTCGAATAACCAGGTCTTGTCGAGTAACAGCGGTAATGGAGATGGTGGAGCCATCTCCATTGGGGGAGATGGCGTCACAACGATCGCTGGAACGACCTTTTCGGGTAATACGGCCACCTTTGATGGGGGAGCGATCGCCGCCCAAGATGCTGCTCAACTCACGGTTGATGAAGCCTCATTCCTGAATAACCAATCACTTGGTGATAATGGTGGAGCCCTATTCCTGATTAACGACAGCAGTTTGCAACTGACTGATAGTGCCTTGGAGGGGAATTCTTCTGCTCAAAAGGGAGGAGGCTTATTCCAGTCCCAGAACGTTCAATCCACCATCCAAAATACTCGCTTCACCAATAACTTTGCGGTCACTGATGGAGGTGGTATCGCTGCCAGTACCACCAATACAGGCACCGGTCAGCTGAACGTGAGTGGGAGTCGATTTGAGCGTAACCTTGCACAGCGCGATGGTGGCGGTGTTCATCTCAATATTTCTGGGAGTGGAAGTTCTACGTTCAGTCAAACCACCTTTGTGGATAATACAGCTGCTGATTCAGGAGGAGGACTGTTTAAGACTGGCTCTTCTGGCTTAAGCATCGCCAATAGTACTTTTGAAAGCAATAGCGCAACTAGTCATGGAGGCGGAATATTTGCTAGTGCAACTACTGGCTTGATTGTGCTGACCGATAGCAATGTGCTTCAGAACACTGCTGGTGTAGATGGTGGTGGGATTCGCCTAAGTAACAGCAACCTTTTAGTCCGCGATAGTAATATTCTGACGAACCAAGCGGGATTTGGTGGAGGCTTGGAGCTGAGCAATGGCAGCACTGCTGAGGTGAGCGGTAGCCTATTTCAAGGCAATAGCACTTCGTCTCATGGTGGAGCAATCCAGACTGATGCTATTTCTACTGCCACAATCTCTGATAGTCGTTTCCTAAATAATCAAGCTGATGGTCGGGGGGGGGCCATTATTGCTAATGGTAGTTTGAGTCTTGATACTTCTCTCGTTCAGGCTAATACTGCGGCAACAGGTGGGGGTGGGCTTGCCTTAGAAGGGACAGCAGGTGGAAATGTTTCGATTAGTTCCACTACTGTGAATGGCAATACCTCTTTGGCTGGGCCTGGAGGAGGGTTGTCCCATACCGGAGGGCAGGCAACCGTTATTTCTGATAGTACATTCAGCTCGAATGTGGCTTCGGGAGCTTGGAATGGCGGAGCCCTTGACCTGTTCCCCGTTGTTGCGAATACGTCGGTTCTAATTCAAAACAGCACGCTGTCGAGTAATCGAGGTGGGAACTTTGGTGGCGCAATTTCCCTGGCGGGTACTGTTCAAACAGCGCTCAATAATGTGACAGTTGCGAATAATACTGCTAATACGGGTGGTGGTGTGGCAAATGTCTTTGGTGCTAGCTTGACTTTGCAAAACACTATTGTGGCTGGCAATACCGCAGCGATTGACCCAGACGTTGCTGGTACAATAACGAGCCTTGGCCATAACCTGGTTCAAAATCGGGCGACTAGCACAGGATATGTGAGTACTGATTTACCTGACGGTACGGACCCCCTGCTCTTGTCCTTAGCCAATAATGGTGGGCTGACTGAGACCCATGCAGTCCGGGCAAATAGCGTTGTTGTTGATCGAGGAAATGCCAATGCAACTACTGCGGATCAGCGAGGGCTGGCTGCGGTCAATCAGCGAGACATCGGAGCTTATGAATTAGATAATGATTTAACCGTCTTTGTTGATGGTTCAGGGCAAACCACAACCGTTGACCAACCATTTGCTAATCCTATCGAGTTTACAGTTACCGATTCGTTTGGTAGCCCGATCGCAGGACTAGATATTACGGTGCTAAGTCCTGGCTCTGCAACGGACCCCAGTGCAACTCTGGGGCCTTTACAAACGAACAATAGTGGCATTGCCTCAACGACTGCAACGGCAAATACTGTGGCTGGCGGCTACATGTTAACGCTAGATGCTGGGGTGCCAAATAGGGTGTATGGATTGTCCCTTACGAATGCTCCGGATGTGCCCGCGCAGCTTGAGGTGCTCAATGGTAATAACCAGAGCACAGTCGTGAACACAAATTTTGCCAACCCATTGACATTTTCTGTGACGGATCAATTTGGCAATCAGATTCCATTTGAGAATGTAGCTGTGAGTTTGCCAGGAAGTGGTGCGAGCGCTGGTGCCACCAGCGGCCTTGATCTCAATGTGATTAGTTTGGTAACGGATAGTTCGGGGCAAGCAACTATTGGCCTCACTGCTAATACGATCGCAGGGAGCTACGTTGGGGGGCTCACTTCGGGCAGCTTGAGCAATAGCTTCAGCTTGACTAATCTTCCCGATGTTCCCAGTCACCTTGCTCTACTGAGTGGCAATAACCAAAGTACTGTTGTCAACACTGCCTTTAATAATCCCCTTCAGCTTGAAGTGACAGACCAATTTGGTAATGCGGTGCCTGGTGCAACAGTAGGTGTGATTGTGCCGGTAACGGGTGCGAGTGCCAATGGTGGAGCGAGTCTGTTAACGACTGATTCAGTGGGTCAAGCCTCAACGACGCTAACGGCAAATACAGTGGCAGGAAGCTACCCTGTAGGACTGACAGTGGGGAGCTTGAACGAGAGCCTGAGTCTAACTAATTTGGCTGATGCCCCAGCCCAGTTGGACGTGCGAGATGGCGATGGCCAGAGCACAGCTGTCAATACAGCTTTTGCGAATGACTTGGTTGTTCAAGTGAGTGACCAATTTGGCAACTTACTGCCTGACGTAACAGTGACTTTCACAGCTCCTGGCACAGGAGCCAGCACGACAGCCACGAGCTTCTCGCTGCAAACGAATGCCTTGGGTCAAGGGCAAGCTGCTGTCGCTGCGAATGGTGTGGCGGG
>CALLPZ010000421.1 GCA_938015405.1 uncultured Pseudanabaenaceae cyanobacterium | reverse complement strand
ATAGGCTTTTGACTAATCTTGCCATCAATGTATTCACTCGCAGGCTTCGTCTCTGGCAATCGCAAAAACTCAGCGAGCGTTATGGCTTTAACTGGAGCCTGAACCATGGCGCAATATCCCTTATGGAGCAGCCTTCTCCTATTCTATCGGGCCCAGAGACTGGACAGCGAAAGCTCAAACGAAGAGAGCAGATTCTTGCCTCATCACCACGCTGAGCTAGCGCATAGAGGAAATGCACTAAGCAACAGGAGGCAACCAGACAGCATGGCGATCGCGCCCCTGCTCCTTCGCCTCATACAACGCCCGATCAGCCCCCTCAACCAACGCCTCCCAACTCTGTCCTGCCGCAGGCACCAGCGTCGCAATACCAATGCTAATCGTCACATAGGAATCAACCTTCGACGTCGCATGGGGAATTTGAAACCCAACCAATCGCTTGCGAATCAACTTCGCGAGCTTCACCGCATCATCGCTATCAATATTCGGCAAAATAATCCCAAACTCCTCACCGCCATAACGAGCCACCGTCTCCCCTGCCCGCTGAGCACTACTCTTCAACGCCTGCGCCACCGCCCGCAGACAATCATCTCCCGCCTGATGTCCGTAGGTGTCGTTGTACTGCTTGAAAAAATCCACATCACACATCAGCAAAGACAAGGGCTGCGGATTACGCACCGCCCTACGCCATTCTTCATCTAAGGTCTGATCAAAATGGCGACGATTGGCAATCTGTGTCAAACCATCTAAATTCACCAACCGATTCAGTTCCGCCGTACGCGCCTCAACCTTCTCTTCCAGCTCAACATTAATCAAACGGAATCGACCAATCACCAAACTTAGGCCAAGAATTGCCAACACCGTGATGATAATCAGCATTGCGTAAATATTACGCAATCCCTGTTGAGCAATGAGGAGAACACTGTCTAAGGGTTGAGTAATTGCAATGACACCTCGCACATCCCCAACTTGCCAATCCTTCTTCGGACTCGCGGGCAACATGTTATGACATTCCACGCAGCTTGGCTTCATACGCACTGCTTCGGCATAGCGAAATGTCACGCGCTCTCCCATCTTCTCCTTCCGGTAAAACGAGGCAGATGGATTCTTCTTCAGATAGGCCAATGCCTCCCGCTCAAAACCATCTTGCGCCCCTCCTGTCACAGCACGATTGGGAAAGGGATAGTCGCTGTAAAGCTTGACGAGGGAACCTTTCGTGCGATCGCTCAGCCGCTCAGCTAGCTCAATCGAAAAAGTTGCAGGATTGGGAATTCCCCCCGCAATCCCATGGTATTCCGGGCTAATGGTCACACCTTCAACAGATCGCAGCTCTTGGACAACATTCTCGCTATAGAGTCCCCTCGTCTGGTTCAGCGTACTCGCTGTAACGCTGGCATACTGCTGAGCCTGGGCCTCAACCAATTGAAATGAAAGATTATAACTACCGGCTAGGCCAATCCCTAAGCCCAGACACATCAAGGTCACCAGAATGAGCACGATATGCCGGCAGAGGAATTGATAGCCCCGCTGGTACAGCCGAGACAGCCTGGCCATTCAAGGTTCTCCAAGAATCTAAAGTTGGGCTGGACTCAACAACGCTTGTCAACCAGCCGCGACGGCCTAAACCCGAAAGATTGCCAATAGCTGTTTCACCCAGAGCTTGGTTCTATTCTGCTACTTCCAGAGCTCCAAAGCCGCAGTATTTAGGCCATTTTCCAAAGCATTTTCTCATCTAAATTACGGAGAACAGAAAGGCGTAAGAATACGGAAATTTCCCCATTCACCAAACAATTAACTGGAGACTCCTCCCTCACGAATCGCTCGCAGTTTGCAGCCCATTGCAACTCAGTCTCAGTTGTTATTCCAGCAGCTTCAGCATGCCCAAGCTCATGGCTCGGGAGCCAACACCACTTGAACACTAAAAATCAGGCTAACTGACTGCGACGTGATAAGACTCATCCCAATCACATGGCGATCGCATCCCAGCCTCTTAGCTTCAGACAAAGCTTGAGCTACCCCTTAAGTGCAAACTTAGCTCAAGCCAACAACCGATAACTCAGCAGAATGCTCTACAACAAACTGATAGGTCACGGCCTGCTGCTCACCGCCTTCTAAGCTTAGTTGCCACTCCAACAGTCCCAATTCTCCTAGTTCTATCTTCGGCGTCACCTGGGCCAAACGCACCTTAATTTTCTCCGACTTACTCACTGGCAACTGCTCACAAAGCTTCAGCTCCACCGGCGTTTCCAGCAGATTAGTGAGCTTCACCCGATAGCCATAGGTCACGAGCCGCTGCCCACCAATCAGCTTCTTGCTCACCTGCCGCTCCGTCAGCTCGCGCTCCACTTGAATGCCCTCATCAATGCCTAAGTCTAGGCAAAACTCCTGCCCCGGCGCAGTGTTTTGCAACTGCGTCTTGCCCACGAACATGCCATCACGAAAGATATTTGCTGCGCCAGGTAGTAGTGTCACACCATCGCTGGGGTTCTGCACTGTCGCTTGCAAATAGGCAAAGCTCACCTGTTTAGGCATGGCAATATGCTGCCACTGGGCGGGGTGCTTGTCGCGCACCAACATCACCTTATGGGGATTGCCATCGGAGGGAATATCGCTGCCCCCGCCTACGGCAAAGGTCACGACAGCTCCGGCCTGGCTAGCAGATGCTGTAACAACTTCTGCAGGCTTGGGTGCAGCAGGCGTCGGAGGAGGAGCAGACATTGCCGCCCCAGCCGCAAACATTTCTTCTTCTAGTTCATCGCCCGTTGCATCACCCAAATCAAAATTTGGAACCTGAGGAGCACTCCGCTTCCGCATCGCCATAGGCCGGGCAGTGGGCAAGGGCCGCCGCTCATCGACATACCAAGGCTTGAGCTTGGGTGGCAATGAGCCCAGGCTGGGCTTTGCCGTTGAGAGCGTTAGCGCTATCCCAGTCCAATCCTCTCCAGTCGTTTGCTTTACTTCGGCGAGGTAATCGAGGGTTAACGATCGCGCCGCAGTCACCACATCCAAGTCGTAAATCGGTGCCCAACTCGCATTATTAATCATGTAAGACAGCGTTAATTCAAAGCTGCCACTGCCACTGGGAGCAACCGCAACCACCACCCGCTGGCTTTCCCTAGGCCGAACCACTTTAAGCTGCTTAAGTTGTTGTTCGACCGCCTTGATTTTGCGTTCCAGTTCCCTTTGCTCACCATCCAAGGCCAAGATTTCAGCCGCTTGGTTACTGTAGCGATCTCCCATAAATACCATCAGCGCCGCCGTATCCTCCGTAGAGATCTGCTGGCGGGATAAACTGCGGGACAGCGGCTTTACCAGCCCCTCGCTGAGCTGTTGCACAAACCCCTGATTGAGCAAAGCAGCTTTGCGGCGATCGCCTAATGCCCGCTGTTCCTGCTTCAAATTCTCAAGCTGTTGCTCCAAGTCCGCCAACTGCGGCGACACCGCTTCCGTGGCAAATTGTCGTTCTGAACGAACCCCCAAAATCCGAACCGCCACCTCCCCCTGACCACTCACCCGCAACGACTCCGTTTGAAGACTCGCAGGCAAATTTTCAATCACCAATTCCTGTGATTGAGCATTCAGTTCAACTTTCCCATTGCGCTGAATGCGGGCTTGGTTACTGTAAACAGTGACCTGCGTAATCTGGCTATCTAAGACAGCGGAAACGGAGTTTTCAGAAGGGGTCATAGCTGGGGCACGTCACAAACGCCTCCAGCTTAGCCTCGAGTTTCTCAAACTGGCCTTTACAGCTCGCAACAGTCCAGACTTAAGCCTCCACCACTTGCTGCGTGGCTGCCAACAACTGCTCCACCGTTTCCACCGCTCTAGGGCAATGGCCCAGGGCAATTTTACGAAACTGACCGGACCCCACCATGCCACCCCAACAGTGCAACAAATGGATTCTCTGGCCCGCGGCAATAAGGGGCGCAGAATCAATGGGAGAAATGTTGTAGGTGCCGGGCAGATCGACCACCTGGGTTTGAGTCTTGTGCAGCGATCGCATTAACGCAAGCTGATCTTGCTTATGAAAGCGTTGCCACTCTTGGAACCAATCATCAAACAAAGCCTCCATTGCAGCATTCTTACGCCAGAGCAAAACGCCGCTGTTGTACTGAATTGTTGTAGGAGCAACCTGAGTCAACGTATAGTTCTTCTCCTCCGCACCAACGTGATCGCACAACTCAAGGGTCGGCAAACGATCCTTCACCATAGCGATATCTCCATGGTCCAATGCTGCCCAGAGGTCACGCACCGGCTGGTGGGGCAAGATATCGGCATCCAATAACAGCGTCTCTTCATAGGGGCTGAAGTGGATCAGGTGCGTCTTGAGATAACGCGACAGGTAGGGTTGATGCTCGGCAGGCAATCTCCTGGGATCAAAATTGCGAGTATTAATGCCGTAATGGGAGAGGGAACGCGTGGGTAAGTCAGCACGTTCTGAAATGATCGTAATCGGCAGCTCAGGCTCCAGATTACGCAGAGCGATCGCGCTAATCAGAGCAGCTTCCAAATAAGCACCACTACCAGTAGCGCAGTAAACCACACCTTTCTTTGCCATGGGCGTCAAGTCTTTGACCTAATTACAAAATGATTAAGGACTATAGGAATCAGGAACAGGAGCCTCTAGCACTCCCTAAATGCTGGATTTCAATCTCTGTCACATTGTTAGCAAGCTTCTTCAAGATCCTTCACTGACAGGCGAGCCTCAGGCTATTCAGATTACATTACTCAATCAATAGTGACATGAAGGCTCTCACCCCAGAAGAACAGTCGCAAAACTTGGCGAAATGAGAAACAAGGGGTCAAAGGATGGGTTCCTCTCAGGCCTAAACTGCTGGGTCACGAGTCGTCAGGGCAGCTTGCAATTGCGATCGCCATTGTCCGGCCTTGTCTGAGCCCAGAACCACACGCTTGTAGTAGCCCTCCCGTAAATCAAGGCAGAGGCAATCTTGCCCGGGACGCTGGTACCAAAAGGCCCGTCCCAAATCTGAATAATAGGTACCCGCCTTAATCAAACCAGGCACATAGGTCCCCGGAGCACGCAGCTCACGCCAATGGCTCTCCGGCCGTTCCGCAGAAAAACTCTGGATATCAGCTAGGCGAATCTCAATTTTCCCGCTGACATGGCAACCCCAAACCCGCTCCATGGGCTCTAACTGAATCTCTAGGCACTGCTCTGTCACGGTTACATGCATGGCTAATACGACTAAACCCTAATGTTCTAGACGGATTGCAGCTGAGAAAAGTGGCGAGTTGAGTGCCACACTTAAGTCTGCCGAATGCCGTTACTCAGCCCGGCAGTTAAGGCATCAGGCCCAATCATCAATCTGGGGCTCTCAAATGGGGCATTGCTCGAATTGGGCACTGCTCGAATTAGACATTGGATACAACAAGATGCTCAGCGATCGCACCTTCCATACCCTGACCTCGACTCCATGGTAGTCAGCCTCATTAGAACCCGCCCGTCGCCGCATTAAACCTTAGGATGAAGGAGCCATCGCTTCCCCCATTTCATGTTCACCGAATTACTCAACCATCCTTGGCTGACCGGCATTGTGCTCAACACAGCCCTGCTGCTGCCCGCCGCGATCGCCCCGAAAAAACTTCTCACCCCCATGGGGATTGCCCATGCCTGGGTCTTGGGAGTCACCGTCTGGGGAACGCTGGGCTGGGCGGGCTATGCCGTGGTGATGTTCTATTTCCTAGTGGGCTCCGGCGTGACCCGTATTGGCATGGCAGAAAAAGAAGCGGCTGGCATTGCTGAGAAGCGGGGTGGGGCTCGCGGTCCTGAGAATGTTTGGGGCTCAGCAGCGGCAGGCACAGCCTGCGCCCTGGGCTTCTGGGCCATCACCAAACTGGGGGGTGATGGAGGTGCGTCGATTTGGGCTTCGCTATTTGCCCTAGGCTATGTGGCGAGCTTTGCCACCAAGCTCTCGGACACCACCGCCAGTGAAGTGGGCAAGGCCTACGGCAAGCGAACCTTTTTAATCACCACGCTTAAACCTGTGCCTCGGGGAACGGAAGGGGCCGTGAGCTTAGAAGGCACAGTGGCTGGAGCCGCCGCTTCACTCCTCATTGCCATGGTGGGCTTTGCAGTGGGGATGAATTCAACCCTGGGCATGGTCATTTGTGTCATTGCAGCCTTCATCGCCACCAATGCTGAAAGCGTCATCGGTGCCACCGTGCAGGATAAATTCGACTGGATGACCAATGAACTGGTGAATGTGATCAATACCGTGATTGGAGCAGGAGTGGCGATCGCCCTCGGCTTACTACTCAGCTAACCCTGGGTCCCAAAGGGAATAGGAAGCAAAAAGCAACCCCGCTCCCTTGGGAGCGGGGTCAGAAGGGTGAAGGTGTTATCCCTTGCCAAACTCGAATTAAATCAGCCCCGCCACAGGCTCTATCACCTGGCCCGACGACGTTGCCATCTGAATGTCATGGCGAATCCGCTCATCATCAAACAAGGTCGGACTGCCATTGTCATGGGACTTACCAAAGTGCCAACGACCCACATCCAACACCAACTGTCGCGCCGCAACACTACGGGGATTTTGACGCAGAAGCTCCAAAGTCATGTTGTAGAGGCGCTGGCGCTGATCCACCGGCAAGCGAAACAGCTTGGTTACGCCACTGTAAAAGCTCCGGGCTGAACCAAAGGTGATCGGCGTATCAAACAGATAGGCCCGCAAAGTTGGCATCAAAGAAGGAGAAAGGGCAATGGCTTTCCCCAAACAAAGCTCGACACGCTCCTGGGCTAAGGCAGTTTGACTCTCCACGGACTGCTGCAACAAGGCCTCTAGGAGACTCACATCAGAGAGATAATCTACCTTCTGGAAAGTCGCCACAAAGCGCTCATGACCCAGCTCATCATCAGGATTTAGAGCCAGATGGGCCAGCAAGCGATCGCGCACAACCGTCGACGGTGCATAGGTAAAGCCGAGGTTCAGCGCCTTAGACTTAATCTCTTCTAGACGCTGATCTCGCTCTCGTAAAGCCTCCAGAAAGCGCTGGTGCTCCGGTTGTAGGGTCGGATTCCTCAGCAGCTTGGCTAAGAGCGGCAACATCTTGCGGTCAAATTGCTGGAGTGATCGCGCTTGAATCCAAAGGTAAAAAACAAACAGTCCCATCCCAGAGAACGCCAGGACAATAAGAAGTTTCATAGCTAAATCCCAAACAAAATAATGCTTCGGACATTGGCCTGATTGGCTAGATGCAAAGAGGGCAGACTCGACATGAGGCAATCCAGGAAAGTCCAATCCTTTGCCCAGCGCCTGAAGTAATGGGACTCAGTCTTACCAAGCGAGAGAAAGCTCAACAGCCCCTCACATCAGCCAAGACGATCGCTGCTCTCATCACGGAATCGGACATTCATCTTTCGTCAAAATTAAAGATGTTGGCCAGCAATGAGACTCCCAAGCGTCCTAAGAAGTTAGGCCGCTGCCATACGTGTAAACGCCGGACAATTTATGTTGCTTATATTACGAGAGGCTTCCTGTAACAACTCATCCTTCGTTGAGTCTTTAAAAAAATTCGTTACAAATACTGTGGCGAGAATGGGATGTGCCCAACCCATTCCAGACATCCAGAAATCGATATTTACAGCAGTAAGTTAGAGAAGAGCTGGAAGAACAGGGCCGCGATCGCTGCTGCTGCTGGAACAGTCACCCCCCAGGTCAAAGCAATACGACCCACCGTCTCTAGGCGGATTTGGCGAATATCCCTCGTTTTAACCCAGCCCACGCCAACGACCGCTCCCACCAAGGCGTGAGACGTAGACACCGGCAATCCCAGAACAGAAGCAGTCAGCACCGTGGCTGCCGTAGCCAGCTCTGCGCAAAAACCGCTGCTCGGTTCTAGCTCAATCAAATCTTCACCAATGGTTTGAATCACGCGATGTCCCAACAGAGCCAGCCCCGCCACAATGCCGAAGCCTCCCAGGGCCAAAATCCATAGGGGCAGGGCAAAGTGCTCCGTCGGTAGCTGCCCCGTTTGAAGAATCAGCACAATGACTCCCATGGGTGCCACAGCATTGCCTACATCATTGGCCCCATGGGCAAAGGCCACAAAGCTCGCACTGGTCACTTGGAAACGACCAAAGACCTTTTCAATCCCAGCCACAAGAATCCCAGGCTCAGCCATGGCATCCACTGTTCCAGCAGACTCTCTCAGGGTTACCAACGCGAGACTGCTCAATCCCAACACACCCAACGCACCGAGTAAGAGCCACAGATCATGCTGAGGCAAGGGGAGTCTAGATAGCGGCGATCGCTCAATCAAAGCTGGAAACACCGCACTCCCCAACAGGCCAAACAAAGCCACGCTCAGCCAAGGAATCCACTCCCCCAAAGCTTGCCTCGAATCAGACTGAAACAAAATCCCACGCTGCACCAGGCCGTAAAATCCTGCCGCAATCACACCACTCACCAAAGGCGTCACAACCCAGGCCGTAGAAATCAAGCCCAGCGTGGACCAGCGGATCACCCCGGGGCCGGCTGCCACAAGCCCCACTCCAGTCAGCGCACCCACCACCGTATGGGAAGCCGAAACCGGTAGCCCCTTAACCGTCGCTATATTCAGCCACAGGCCCGCCGTCAGCAGCACCGCCACCATGGCCCCCAGCCACTGCTCCGGGCTCGCCTGCCAACGCTCCGGCACAATAATGCCGGTAATCAGCCGGGCCGAGACATTCTGGCCCAGCAGCATTGCCCCACTGAACTCCAAGACACCGGCAATGGCGATCGCCTGCCCCAGGGTCACCGCCTTCGAGCCCACAGAGGTTCCCATGGCATTGGCAACGTCATTGGCCCCCAGGTTAAAGGCCAAATACAGCGCCAATAGAATCGCAACGGCAAGCAACATCGCCACCCCAAATGCCGCTCTCAAGCGGCCCTAAGTGCATTCAGCGTGACTCCCGTTCCGCCGCCTAGCCAATCTTCAAGGCCTGCAGCTGTGGTAAGAGCAAGGCAAACGCACGACCCCGGTGGCTCAGCTCATGCTTTTGCTCCGGCGTCATCTCTGCAAAGGTGCGATTGGCCTCCGGCACAAAGAAAATCGGGTCATAGCCAAACCCATCCGCCCCCCGAGGCGATGGCAAAATCTCCCCCGGACAAATGCCCTGCTCCTCCAAAGCCACAGAGCCATCGGGACGGGCCACCACCATGGCGCAAATAAACTCAGCAGAACGATCTGGATGGGGGCCTAGCTCCCGCAGAACCCGGTCAATGCGATCGGCATCATCCTTGCCGTAGCGGGCGGAGTAGATCCCCGGTGCACCGTCCAGAGCATTGACCGCCAAGCCAGAGTCATCGGCGATCGCCCATTTCCCCGTCGCCTGAGCCACCTGACAAGCCTTCAAACGAGCATTCGCAATGAAGGTTTCTCCGGTTTCCTCCACATCCAGCTCTGACGGCTTCAGCTGCAACTTCCAGTCCGTCTCAGCCAAATAACGCTGCATTTCCTTAAGCTTGCCGGGGTTCCCCGTGGCGACAACCAGCGTTTTCATGCGACCCCTAAATCAGCTTCTTATTGGACAGGCAATCTTGGGTTCATACCGTCGCTTCAGGCAACGTTGCTTCAGACAATCTGAAACCAGATCTCTCACCCAACATCCCCACATCGAGGACGTTTGTCATCTTAACGGGGAAAAGGCGGCCATAGACCAAAAGCCATAGAAAAAGGCCATCGCGAGAGGGCTTTCCTCTGACGATGGCCTGTTGTCGTAAGCAAGGGAGAGCGAGCTAGATGACTAAATCAAATCGGCCCCAAAGCTCAACGAAGCACTAACGCGCCTGGGTAAAGCCCGTCCAGAAGATGAACATAAAGGCCCCTGCCAACATGAAGCTGCTCAAGGGAACGCGAATTCGGGACTTGCGGAATTCCAAGGCCACGCGGTTGCTCTCTTCAAGCCCTGAGCTACGAATGGCAGAAAGGGCACGGTTGCGAGTGCTTTCCTGCTGGGCTTCCAACAGGCTGGGATCTTCCTTAAAGCGAACCAGGTTGTCTTTGATCGTGGTCAAACGTTCCTTGGCATCTTCAGGAATATCGCCACTAGCCAGCTGTGCCTCCAAGTCCTGCAGCTGACTGGGGTCACTAATCACAGCATTGATTTGAGCCCGTTCCTGCTGCAACCGTGCCTCCAACTGCACCTCAGCTTGGTCAGCTCGGTTGTTGACTTGGCGAGTGGCACTGGCACTGGCCTTGCCTGCATCCACGAAGTGCATCGGCCCCACGATGAAGAACAACAGGGTCAACGCCGCAGAAGCCACCATCATGACGGGCTTCATCACGCCCTTGGAAGACAACTCCGACAGCTGCTCCACCCAAATGGACAGGCCCAGAATGGCAATGCCCAACAGCGGCAACACGCCACGGTCCACCACCTGGGACGAGAGCTGGAAGCGCCACTGGGGATCTCCCAGGTCTAGGGGAAACAGCAGAACGAGATAGTCAATCAGGGCGATCGCCAGCAAAATGCAGCCAATACCTTTGAGAGCCAGGGCGATGGGAGCGGCGTTGTTCGGGCGAAAAGCAACCATAGGAGTTGAGAAGTAGAAGTGTTGAGAAGCGGTGCTTCGACAAGCTCAGCAACCGGGTAGAAGATAGCAACCGGGTAGAAGATAGCAACCAGGTAGAAGGAACGGCCTTAGGGTAGGGGCCCTGGGGCTTTAACCAGCCCCTATCCAGCCAGCCATTCAGACCAGAGACATCAACTTAGAATTGACCCGCCCAGTCCTTAGCCCAAGCGAGAGTCGCCTGCACATCGTCCAGCGTCGCCGCTTCGCAATAGAGACGCAGCAACGGCTCAGTTCCGCTGAAACGAATCATCAGCCAACGTCCGTCAGCCAAGCGGAACTTAAAGCCATCAGTGGTAATGCAATCGGTCACAGCTTGACCGGCAATTTCTGTCGGGCGACTGTCACCACTGAGGTTTGCCTTCACCTGAGCCTTGGCCTCATCACTCCCCAGGGGCAAGTCAGCTCGGTCATAGGCGGCATCAAAACCAGTGCGTTCCTGAAGGCTCTTGTAAAGACCGCCTAACTCGGTATCCGACTGGACGATCGCTTCTAGCAAGTACAGCGCCGCCAACAGGGCATCCCGCTCAGGAATATGGCTGCCATAGCCAATGCCGCCAGACTCCTCACCACCGATCAGGACGGGAACCTGGAGCATGCGATCGGCGATGTACTTGTAGCCCACCGCTGTTTCGTGAACCGCAAGTCCAAACAACTCTGCCACCTTGGGCATCAGATCAGAACCACTGACGGTTTTAATCACTTCCCCCGTCAGGCCCCGGCGGGATGCCAGATGCTCGGTGAGGATGGGAATCAGCACCTGGGAACTGAGGAAATTGCCTTTGGCATCCACAGCCGCAATGCGGTCAGCATCACCATCAAAAACAAAGCCCACGGCTAGGGCATCTTGATTGGCGCGATCGCGAATGGTCCCTTGCAACTCCGACAAATGCCGCTCCAAAGGCTCCGGTGCGCCACCACCAAACAGCGGATCGCGATGGCCGTGCAGCTCAGTCACATCCACATCAAGAATGCGAGCCAGACCCGTCGCCGCTGCGCCGTACATCACATCAGAGAAGATTTGCAGACGGCCTTCTTTGACAGCCGCCTGAATCGCTGCCACATCAACCTTGTGCTTCAGCGCCTGGCAATAGTTGGTCCAGGGATCAAAGCTAGGCAATTCAGCAGGAGCCGGTGCTTCTGGTAGAGCACCAGTTTCGAGCAAGGCTTCCACCTTCTCAGTCACGTCAGGGGGGACAGAGCCGCCAAATGCGCCTTTGAGCTTGAGGCCAGAATAGGTACCAGGGTTATGGCTGGCAGTAATCACCAGGGCACCTAGGGCACCTTGATCCTTGGCGGCATAGCTAAAGGCAGGTGTGGGTGCGTAGCCGTCGGACATAACCACGTCGAGGCCTACGGCACGAGCGGCCGTGGCAGCAGTCTGGGCAAATTCTTCGGCGAGGAAGCGGCGATCGTAGCCAATGATGACGGTATTACTGCCGGTCTCAGGTCCGTAGACTTCTTTAAGAACCTGAGCTCCAGCAGTTGCGGCCTTGTAGAGGCGCTCGAAGGTAAAGTCTTCGGCAATAATGCCGCGCCAGCCGTCGGTACCGAATTTGATTTTACCGGGAGTCTTGATGCTGGGGGGGACGTGGGCCATGGGAATTGCTGAGGGTGCGCGTCTTGGGGCAACGATACCTTAATTTTCTTTCTTGAGGAGATATTTTCTGCCCGGAAAGAGAAGTATTAATTGCTACCTAGTTCTTGCACCCTTAGACTCCGTGTTGAGAACGGAGTCTGGCTTAGGGTTCCCGCATCACGGCGAGGAGAGTCATTTAGTTGTGCTTTTCTAGAGACCTACGCCACCTTAGCTAGCACCACACGATGACGAGGCGTATGGGGCGTAATCGTTGGCGTCTCAAA
>CALLPZ010000420.1 GCA_938015405.1 uncultured Pseudanabaenaceae cyanobacterium | reverse complement strand
AAACTGGATGATCAGTATAAGACGCGCTATGAGTTGAGCTTTCGCCGCGCTTTGATGCGATCGCCCCAGCAAGAGTTTTCCGTTTCCTTTGGCTTTGCCTATCGCGATGAAGAAAAGCCTGCACCTCCTGGAGGTTTACCCCCTCTCGGGGCTTCGCCGGTACCAGGTCAGGCACCGCCTGTGGCTGCTGAAGCAACAGCTCGGCCTGTGAGGCCATCGCCTCCAGCCCCGGGGGCAGCGGTTCGATCTGCTGCGGGTGCGACCCAAGCGACTCCGCCACAACCTCGCCTATTGAGCGACTTGGCAGCAGCCCCATCTGGACCGGAAGACTCAGGGGCAACGACATCGACTTCTGCTGTGCCGCCTTTGCCATTGGTAGGGGCAGAGGGGGAGCGGACAACGGTGCTGCAATTTAATCAGGACTATCGTCGTCGCGATCGCAGGGGGGCTTGGCAGCTAGCTTCGCGCTTGAACTTCGGCACTGGTCTACTCGATGCCACTGCAACGTCTAATGACATAGCAGATGGGCAATTCTTTAGTTGGAATGGAGAGGTGCGACGCTCCCAAGTGTTAAGTCCCAATCATCGCCTTAGCCTGAAGCTATCCACTCAGCTGTCGCCGGATTCGCTGATGGGCTCAGAGCAATTTAAGATCGGCAATGGTCCTAAGATCGAGGGGTTGCGGATTCGGGATGATCGAGGAGATAACGGCGTAAGGTTTTCCTTGGAGGATCGCTTGACCCTGGTACGTCGCCGCAGTGGTTCGCCTTTGTTTGAGTTAATGCCCCTGGTGGATGTGGGCTATGTCTGGAACCAAGTGGGTGGCAATTCACCACCGGACCGAGCGACGGAGGCTTTTTCGGTGTTTGGAGGCTTAGGCATGAGTTGGTCTCCGATGCAGGATACCAATCTAGGCTTAACGCTGCGGGTGCCGTTGATATATGCCAATGATATTGATGAAACCGCAGCTGATAAGGAAAGCACGCTGAAGTTTAGCTATCGAATGCAGTGGTGATTCTGGCAGAATCAAGCCTCATTGCATCCGGTGACACCAGCCTGCTGAACTGGAGCAACGGCTCAGTTGAGCAATGTTGCATCAGCTTTGGCTTGAGTCTTGACTAGGTGGTGTACCCGCAGCAACCTTGACCCGAGCTGAGCCGCTTGGGGTTGAGTTGATGGCGATCGCGTCACGTTGTCACCTTAGGGCTCAGCATTGGGCTGAAGCATCTGACTTCCTCCAGCTGCTCAGTGGAGAAGCACAGGGCTTTTTGTGAGCTTTTCAACTTTGTTTTGGACCGGAAACCGGCAACGGGAGAAGAGATGCTTCATTGGGAATCCTGAAACACAAGCATTGATAAATCCATTAAACCTCTTGCATCAATCCTGGCTCTCTCCCTAAATCCCTCTCCCAAGCTTGGGCGAGGGACTTTAAGGCTCCCCTTTCCCCAGCTTTGGAGGCAAGGGCTTGGGGGCGGATTTGCATTTTTGCAAGAGGTCTATTGTTTGGCTCCCCATGGTTGGGTGAGATTGCATCATGTTTGAGCCATGATGCAGCTTCGCTACGCTTCCCATGGGGCTCCTGCGCTGGACTGTCTGCAATGTCAGGTGCCGCTCCCATTGGAATCGAACGTTTTACTTGGTCGCAGACGTTTATGTTGTACGAAACTCCCCGCTATCGAACCTCCGGCGAACGGCACCTGTTGGTCGAATTAGGAGAGGCCGTTTCCTTAGAAGCAAACTTTCGTGCGATCGCGCTGTCCCGCGCCCTTGAAGCTTCTGCTGGATTGGGTGCTGGAGGAATTAAGGCGATCGTCGATACCCAGCCTTCTTTTACAACGGTGCTGATCGAGTACAACCCTCAACTCCTGACCCAGGAAGGGCTGAAGCAATTCTGTAGTCATCACCTGAGTCAACTGGCCCAAGGGGAGCAAATCACCCTAAACTCCCGGCTGATCGAAATCCCGGTGGCTTATAACGATCGCTGGTGTCGCGACTGTTTTGAGGATTATTGCAAGACTGTCAAACCCATTGAAGACAATCTTGAGTTGATTTGTCGCATCAATGATTTAGATAGTGTTGAAGCATTGATTGACTATCACTCCAGCATTGAATGGTGGGTGGGAACAGTGGGGTTTATTGCGGGGCTACCGGTGTTGATGCCTCTAGCAGCTGACTTTAAGCTGCGGGCTCCTAAGTATGATCCGCCACGCACCTGGACTCCCAGCGGCACCATTGCTTTGGGAGGAGGCTTCACAGCGATTTATCCCATGGTCACGCCCGATGGCTATCAAATGCTGGGACGCACTCCGCTAACGCTATTTGATCCCCAGAGCAATCAAGCGCCATTTGAAGAAAGCCCAGTCCTGATTTCTGTGGGCGATCGCGTCAAGTTTGTCCCAATTTCTGAGGCTCGTTTCGAGGAGATTGAGCAAGAGATTGCCGCTGGAACTTATCGCTACTCAATCTCTATGGCCCAGCCTGTTTCCCTCGGTGAGTTGCAACAGCCCCTACCCCTGGCTGCCTAGGCTGATTACTGCTTGAGTCCTGCCACGGCCTGCTTTTGATCCGTTTGTCGTCGCTGAGCAAATTGACGTCGCTCTTCTGCTTGCGCTTCCCCAGCTTGATCCTTCTATTCCCTAGCGGTTTGCCTCGCCATGATTTCTTCTCCCAACCTTGCTCACATCAAAGGGTCCCAGCGGACCAGCAGTCCCATCGTTGAGGTTTTACAGGGGGGACTGGAAACGACGGTGCAGGATTATCCGGGGCGCGAGGGCTATTTGCAATTGGGCATTCCCCGTTCCGGTCCTATGGACCCTAAGTCCTTTCAGTTGGGGAATCAACTGTTACAGAATCCTGCAGATGCGGCGGGACTGGAAATTCAGTTTATGGGGCCGAAGCTTAAGTTTTGTCGGGCAACGGCGATCGCCATTAGCGGGGCCAATAACCGACCTAAGCTGAACCAGAAAGCGATTCCGATGTGGACGACCGTGGCGGTTCAGGCAGGGGATGTGCTTTCATTTGGCCATGCTCGGTCTGGTGCCCGGACCTATGTCCACTTTGGGGAGGGTTTAGATGTACCAGTGGTGATGGGCAGTCGCTCTACCTTTACCCGAGCAGAATTGGGTGGATTAGAGGGGCGTAAGCTGCAAGCAGGCGATCGCCTCTCCAGCTTCTTGCCCCAGACTCCCCAACAAGCCCGACCCGTTCAGCAAATTCAGCCCCTCCACAGACCCGCCTTTTCCCATCGGTGGAATATCGAAGTGCTGCTAGGCCCCCACGATGATTGGTTGTCTGCACAAGATATTGAGAAATTCGTTAAAGCCGATTGGCGGGTGTCTTCAAAGTCAGATCGAGTCGGTTATCGCTTAGAAGGTCCCAGCTTTGAGTTTGCTGCGGGTGCCCACCATAAATCTCCCGATAATGGCGACCATCCTTCCAACAAAATTGACTATGGTTGCCATCTTGGAACGGTGCTGTTCTGTGGTCAGACGCCAACGATTTTGATGGTGGATTCTCCCAGTTTGACGGGCTACATGGCTCCTTTCACGGTTTGCCAAGCCAGTCTTTGGAAAGTGGGCCAGGCTCGTCCTGGCGACTGCCTCCGCTTTAATGTGATTGATCAAGCGGCGGCTTTGCGCCGTCGCTAAACTTGAATGCCAGGCTGGGCCAACTATTCCGAGCTTCTAGGTTGGTGGGATAGAGCTGTCGAGAGGTCTGCACACTTTTGGTGATGTAGTACAGACTCATCTAGGGGGCATCGCAGAGCGATCGCGCTTCATCCTCCACTAACGAACCATACTTCAAATAATCACTCACCTGCTCACAGGCATAAGCCAATTCATCCAAGGCTAAAATGTCCTGAATTTGCCAAACAATCACCTTGCGATCGCTTCCTGCTGTGGCAATTTCCAAACCATCAGGACTAAAGGCCAGACCGTTGACTTCCCCCTGATGCTGACGAAGGCTGCGGAGCAGAGGCGATTCTTGTGCAGGCAACTCGCCCACCTGCCACAGTTTTAGCGTGGCATCCGAAGAAATCGAGGCTAGCTTGCTGCTGTCGGGACTAAAAGCGACCCTCCGCACCCTTGCTTCATGACCGATCAATGTCTGCACAAGCTTGCCCGCCCGGTTCCAGATTTTGATCGTTTTATCCGTTGAACCGGAAGCAATCCAACGGTTATTGGGGCTGACTGCCACAGTGGTCACCGCAGCAGCGTGAGCTTCGCCCTCTCCCAAGGCGATCGCCATTCCCGCTGATACATCAGTCCAGAGCGTCACGTTACCCGAACGATGCCCTGTGACCAATGCCTCTCCCTGGGCGCTCCAACTCAGCGAAGTCAAGCCCCCATTCGCGACTTGCAATATCTGCTGAGGGGCTGGGTTCCAGCCTCCAGCGGGGGCCTTTTGCCAAATCGCCAATTCCCCACTGTGACCTGGCGCTGCGAGGCGATCGCCCCCTGGTGATACAGCCAGCGAGATTTCTCTTCCCAATCCTCCTGAGGCTACGCCCTCCAACAGCACGCTTTCTTGCCCCTCAGCTGTGCTGATAACGCCACCCTGTTGGGGAATCCCCCGAGCCATGGTTTGGCGATCGCGACTTAGAGAAACAGCTCCCCCCACCGCTAAATCTAGGCTCTGGGCAGGCTTAGCGGCAAAATTCCCCTCATTATTGCGCTGCCAGACTTGCATGCGCTGATCCACCCCCAGGGAATGGAGTTGTTGTCCATCAGGGCTGTAATAAAGGCCTGTAATGACATCGGTGTGACCTGCCAAAACATGGTGCAGCGAGTGGTCCGTTTTCCAGATCCGCAGGCTGCTGTCTTGGGAGGTAGAGGCCAACCAGCGGCCATCGGGGCTAAATTGCAGAGCGCTCAGCTTCCCTCGATGACCCAACAAGCTTTTGATTAGGCTGCCACCCACATTCCAGAGATGAATTCCGCCATCCACATCTCCGGCTGCCAGCATCTGACCATCGGGGCTAAAGGCTAACCGATTGACCTTAACTTGCAAGCTAAAGAGTTCCTGTTGCAACTCCCCGTTGGGGCGAGTTAGGCGAATTTCACCATCCACATGGGCCGTGGCAATCAATTGATTGTTCGGGCTCACCGCAACCGCAAAGATCGGCCCACCGATCGTTGCCAAGGTGCCCACTGGATTCCTAGCATCATCCCACAATTGAAGATTACGCCGTCCACCTCGGGCTGCATGGCCCATATGCCCTCCCGGAGGTCCAGAGCCCCGAGGTCCTCTTCCGGGTGGGCCGGCTGGAGGGGAGCCAGGTGGAGGGGAGCCAGAGAAGCCCAAGCTTCTAGGGCGAGACTGTCCTGGAGATGGAACCAGCCCAGGACGGCTTGCTCCGGGTGCTTGTAGTTGGTAGGCGGCCGCAATCAGGCTGCCATCGGCACTGATGGTACTGGTTCCGAGCCTGTGCTCGGCTGGTAGTGTTGTGCGATCACCCGTGGCCCAATCAACCTGCTGCAAACTGCCACTGGCCTGGAGCAACAGAGACTGGCCATCGGCTGAAAAGAACCAATGATTGAAACGTTTGGGCTGTTCAAAGTCCTGAAGTTTCTGACCGTTTAAGCTCCAAATCTGGATTTGACTGTTTCGTTGAGCTAGCGCGAGATGCTTCCCATCGGGGCTAAATAGTGCCTTGCTTACATCAATTTGCTCAGATAGCTGAGGTGCTACTACGGCTCGTTCACCATTGGGCCGCCAAAAGGATAGCTTGCCTGCCGAGGTCACGACGGCTAAAAGCTCCCCATTGGGGTGAATCGAGAGGGATTGTATTTCAGTGTCGAAGCGAATTTGGTTCATGGCATGGCTGCCATCCAATGTTCGCTGAAGGGCTGCCTGCACCTGACGAGTGAGTTTTTTGGGGGGACGAGCGAGTCGCTGGAGTTTCGATTGGGCCATGACAATTTCTTGCAGGGCTTTGAGCTGGTGATGGGATTCGAAGTGGCCCTCGGCGGCGGTGGCGATCGCGCTAATCTCACTGATCTGGCTCTGGCGATACTGCCAAAAAGTCAGTGCTCCAAATCCAACCGCAATCAGGAATGCACCAGTCAAAGCCCCAGAAAATTGGCGCTGAAGTCGAGCTGCTCTTTGCTCTTGTTCTAGTTGTGCCAGCACTTGTTTAGCTTCTGCCGCTTGGTGCATGGCTTGGCGATCGCTTTCCACCGATGCTGCTAAAAAACGATAGTCCTCATCACTCAAGCGCTTGCCCTGGGACCAAATCTGGGCATCTTTCAAGGCTTGCCCACGCAGCAGGCGCGACTCATCCGCTTGGCCCGAAGCTTGCCAAACTTCCAGAGCCTGGGCATAGGGCCGCAGTTCGCTGAGCTGCTGCTCCACCCAAGCGCTATTAAACACCCGCTCATAAATGGGATTGCGAACTTGTAAATGGCCATCTTGCTTCACGACCAAGCCAGACAGAAGCAGCTCGACTTGTTCGCTGCTGTCATTACTGGCGACGGCCTGGCCCGTCAGAACTTGCTGATATACCGCGAGCAATCGACCCACCGTCTCTGGATGGCTGAGTAGACGGTTGCGAATGGTACGTAAATGTTCAGGTTCATCCTGGGACTCCCACTCGCCTAGCACAGCCGTTTGTACCAGTTGCTCCACCCAATAGCGTTCATTGCCAGGCATGACAATGAGTTGACCATTGACGCCTTCATCTATGGCTAGCTTGCAGAGCTTTTGAGTTAGGAAAGGTTGCCCCCCAGTCCAGTGAATGATGGCTTTCAGAATGGCTGTTGGGTCGCCACCTTGCACCTCTAGGCCCTCCGCCAGGGGCAAGGCTTCATCGGCAGTAAAGCCTTGGAGTTCGATCGCAGTACCTAAGTTGAAGGGGGTACGACTGCGATCGCGAATCAGATCGGCTGGGGCAGCCACCCCAAAAATGGCAAAGCGAATGCGATTGTAGTCAGGATTGGTGGCTCGCTGGTTGTAGCAGAAGCGAATCAGTGCAAAAAAATCATCTGCCGAGAACGGCAAACTGAGAATGCTATCCACCTCATCAATGAAGATAACAATGTCTTGGTCTGGAAATTGCTGCAGCAACACATCGCCAATGAAATAGCTCAGCCGCTGCAATAACGAGATATCTGCTTCGTCCTTCCACCAATCATTGATCGGCACCTGGCGCATGAGCTTGAACCCTCGCCAGAGGTCTTTGACAATGCCCTTGTACCACTGTAGCGGGGTGATATTGTCGCTACCGATGTTTGTTAGATCTAGGGTGGCGCAGCGATAGCCTGCTTGGGTGAGGCGATCGCGGGTTTGCACGAGCAGAGAGGACTTGCCCATCTGACGGGAATTCAGTACATAGCAGAACTCCCCTTTGAGCAGTGCTTGGTAGAGTGCTTGGTCTGCTGTTCGGGTGATATAGCTGGGAGCTTGGCTCTGGAGACTACCGCCTACCTGATATTGAATTGCGCCCATGGCCTCTCTCTGTGAAGACAAGTCCCATCCCAATGCACCACGGTTCGGTTAAAAGACTTGGTTTCCCCAGTCTCCCCATCTGCCATGGATAAATCAATCTTTGAGGCGCTCGAATCGCGCTCCATATTAAAAGAAATCACTTTTTATGAGGTTGTAGCCATTGCAGCTAGCAATCTCTCCTGGGCAGTATTAAGCATGGCTTTTTCCTGTGAGAAGATGAAGCGCAGCTCACTCGTCGCCTCAAAGTATGGATAGCGTTCCTGAAGTTTTGAATCGAATAGACCGCTGGGTGTACGAGGAGACTGGGGAAAGTCTTAGTGACTTGCAGCGCATTTTAATTCAGGAATCCTGGGAAGGGCGGCGTAAGACCTATGAGCAAATTGCTGTGGAGTATAACTACTCCACAGGCTACATTCAGCAGGTTGTGGGACCGAAACTCTGGCGATTGCTCTCCAAAACCTCGGGGCAAAAGGTCACGAAGACCAATGTGAAAGCGGTTTTGGTACGGGGGCTCCAAGGAAGAGATGCCCTCAATGGAGTGATTACCTCCGATCCCGTTGTACCTTTGCAGTTGGAGTCCCCCGGTGAAAGTGTCCCCCTAGACTCCAAACTCTATGTCCAGCGGGCGCCCTACGAGCCCCAGTGCTACCACGAAATTTTGCAGCCCGGAGCCCTCCTGCGCATAAAGGCACCTCGTCAGATGGGCAAAACCTCTCTGATGCAGCGCTTGTTGGCCCAGGCTCAGCAGGCGAACTGCAAGACGGTCTGTTTGAACTTTAAGCAGGTGGAACGCGATCGCTTCAATAACCTGGACCAGCTATTGCGCTGGTGCTGCGCCAACCTGGCTCGCCAGTTGCATCTGCCCATCGAGCTGGAGCGCTACTGGGATGAAGATGTGGGTAGCAAGATGAGCTGTACGCTTTATCTCGAAGCGCATCTCTTAGAGCCCCTAGAGACCCCTTTGATTCTGGCGATCGAAGAAGTCGGGGAGCTGTTGGAGAATCTACCTGTGGCCCAGGAATTTCTGACGATGTTGCGAGCCTGGCATGAGAGCGGCAAGTGCGATAGCACTTGGCAAAAGCTACACATCATCATGGTGCAGTCTACGGAAATGTATGTGCCACTGAATATCAATCAATCCCCATTTAATGTGGGATTTGCAATTAATTTACAGCCCTTTAACCACGAGCAAATTGTAGATTTAACCCAGCGTCATCAGCTCAATCTTGCGGCTCCGCAACTGGCTCACTTAGAACAATTACTGGGGGGACATCCTTATCTCATTCGCTTGATGTTGTTTCAAGTTGCCCTCATGAATGATGACAATCATGCCTTATCCTTGGCTTCCCTGATGGCAACGGCCTCCACCAATGAAGGTATTTATCGAGAATATTTGCAACGTCACCTGCGCACATTGCAAATGTATCCAGAATTAGCCGATGCTTTCCGTCTTGTTTTAGGCTCTTCCGACCCAGTGGATGTGGAACAAAAGCCTTGTTTCCAACTACAAAGTATGGGGTTGGTTCAGCTCACTCGCAATCAGGCTGAGGTGAGCTGCCAATTGTATCAGCGGTATTTCTCGGAGCACCTATAGCGACGGCCTGAGCATTCAATCGTCTGACTCAAATCTTAGTCTGCCATGCCAGAGGCGTAACAGTTTCCCAATGGATTTAGGGTGTTGAACAGCGCGAAATGAACTGTTCCATGGTGAGACAGATGTTGGAAGGGCTGGACTTAGGATGCCAACCTCTAACCTAGAATGACTACGCGATTGATAGAGTTCTGTTGATTGCTATACAGATTTACAGGGCCCTAGCTGCAGGGTCAGCATGCTCTTATGATCTGGGCTGAGTTTCCAGGCATGAGCATAAATACTTTGCGATTAACTCTTGAATTAGACTTTTAGGTTATAAAAGTAATAAAAGTAATGTTCTCTCAAAAAGTCTGCGTGGTTCATCGAGTCTTTCAATTCGAACTATTGTTTGTTCTTGAATGCTGAATTGATTTTTGACTGGCTTCATGCAACATCCTCTACTCAGCTAAATTTCCCTATAAAAGTTTGATGATGAGGATTTTCTACATGGAATTGGGTATTGTATTACGTGAAAAGGCTTAGTAGTCCAGGACGGGACTAAGCAAATAGGCTCAGTATTCCTCGGTGGGTTCTGAGAAAATCTACGCCATCTGACTTCCTTTATCCTCGGTCAAATGCCTCCTGAACAGTTCATCCATCGCATTGAAACCGAGATTCTTAAGCGCTCGTTAAGTGCAGCTGAGCAATGGGTCTTGCGCCAGTCTTGGCAGCGTCAACCCTATGGCGCGATGGCACGTAGCTCGGACTATAGTCTGGGCTATTTGAAGATCGTGGGCTCCCAATTGTGGAATGAACTGTCTGGGGTTTTAGGATTTCCCATCACGAAGAAGAACTTAGAGTTGATTTTTCGGCTCAAAGATAGCGGGGAGCAAAGTTCTCCAGTGATTCCGTTTCAGGCTGGAGCCGTGCCAAGTACTGCTCAAGCAACGCCACAACAAATCCAAGATTTGTCCTATCCGGGAGGACCTGTTCCCCTTGAATCTCCTTTCTATATAGATCGATCTCCACTAGAGGAGCAGGCCTTCCAAGAATTGCAGCAGCCTGGTTCATTGCTTCGACTGCGGGGGCCTTCAAAGACTGGTAAAACTTCGTTGATGATTCGCCTCCAGCAAAAGGTGACCCAACTCGAATATCGGACCGTCTTGATTGATTTTCAATCGATTGATCAGTCTTTCTTAGAGGACCGCAATCGGTTTTTTCGTTGGTTCTGTGCCAATATTGGCAATCAGTTAAATTCAGATTTAAAAGTTGCTGATATCTGGGATGAGGATCTCGGCTCCAATATTCTCTGCACCTCTTATCTAGAAGCGGTTGCGTTGAACCAAAACAGTACTCCCCTGCTGTTGATTTTTAATGAAATGGATCGAGTGTTGAAATATCCTGAAATTTCCCAGGATTTCCTCTCTTTACTCCGGTTTTGGTACGAACAGGCTAAACAGCACCACCGTTGGCGAGTATTGCGACAGTTGCTTGTGCATTCCACCGAAATCTACGTGCCCATGCGGTTAGACCGCTCTCCATTTAACGTGGGGCTCTCTCTCCGATTGCCTCCGTTTTCAATGGAACAGGTTCAAGCGTTAGCGCTACGCTATGGCTTGGATTGGGCGTCCGGGCCCGATGCTTTGGACAGGTTGCAGCCGCTGATGCAGTTGACTGGGGGTAATCCCTTTCTCTTGCAGTTGGCGCTCTACCAAATGGTGAAGTTTGATTTGCCCCTGGATGTGCTGCTACAGCAGGCCTCAGATCCAAACGGTTTCTATTGCAACCATGTGCGGCAACGGTTCGCGATGTTGCGAGATAAGCCTCAATTAGCAGAGGGGCTGAAGCATGTGATGACCCAGACGATGAGTAATCTGGTGAGTTTTGCGGATCGCGAAACGGTGTACCACTTGGAAAGTGCAGGATTGATTCGACTGGAGGGGCAGCAGAT
>CALLPZ010000419.1 GCA_938015405.1 uncultured Pseudanabaenaceae cyanobacterium | reverse complement strand
CGGCTTAGCCTATGACCCGACGACCAATCTCCTCTATGCCCTAACCAATGACGGTCTGCTCTTTTCTATCGATCCAACCGTGGGGGGAAGCAGCTTAATTGGTGACACGGGTTTAAATAGCGGCGGGGGCTTAGCCTTCCTGCCCGGCATTGCGCCGGTGGGGCTCGCCAGTGAAGCAGATGCCAGCTTCACCCTCGATTTACTAGAAGGCGCTAGCGATTCAGCAGGTGGCCAGCTCAGCATCAGCGACCTAGTCCTTAGCCAAGGGAATGCAGCGGGAATTACGATCAATGGCACGAGCCTCAGCGTTGACCCCACGGCTTACAAAAGCCTGGCCGTTGGCGATCGCGAAGTCATCACCTACAGCTACAACATCATTAACAGTAGCGGTGGCAGTATCGCCCAAACGGCAAAAGTCACCATTACAGGCATCAATGATGAAATCGAAATTGATGCAACAGCAACTGTATCCATCGCAGAGAACACCACCGCAGTGACAACCGTCGCAGCCACGGACCCCAATGGGGATAATCCGATTTACAGCATCACCGGTGGCGCCGATCAGGCCCTGTTCTCCATTGGAGCCAATAGCGGTGCCCTCAGTTTTATCGACGCTCCCGATTTTGAAGCCCCTCAAGATGTCGGAACAAATAACGTTTACAACGTTGCAGTCACAGCCGCCGATGGCAATGGAAGTGAGGCAACCCAGGAGCTCGCGATCGAAGTCACCAATGCCGGTGACGCCGTTGTAGTGGGAGAGGCGATCGCGGCCCAGCAGGCCACCGAAGGCAGCGCCTTCAGCTTCGACATCCCAACTAGCGCCTTTAACGATCCTGAGAATGAGGCACTCACCTATTCTGCAGAAGTGATTTTTGAGGGTGGAGAAACGGGAGCCTTACTCACGGGCTATTGGCTGAACCTAGTGGGCAATCGCTTCAGCGGAACACCTGGCAGTGAGGATGTCAGCAATGTTGAGATCCAAGTCACGGCGACGGATACGGATGGGCTCTCGGCAGTGCAGCTCTTCTCCCTCGCGATCGCCAACATCAATAATGTCCCCACCCTAGATGCCCCCGCCAGCGTTGCCATTGCCGAAAATACCTTGGCGGTCACCACCCTAGAGGCTGCCGATGCGGATAACGATAACATCACCTTCAGCATCACCGGAGGCGACGATGCAGCGCTCTTCGCGATCGATGAAACCAGCGGAGCACTCAGCTTCAAGAATGCTCCCGATTTTGAAACCCCACTCGATACTGGCGCTGACAATAACTATGTTGTAGAAGTCGGTGTCAGCGACAGCAATAGCCCTCCCACAACCGAACAGCTCTCCGTCACAATCACCAACGCAAGTGAGCTGCCCGTTGGGGAATTGCGGATTGACGGCCCCCCCCAGGAAAACGCCACCCTGAGCGCCAATACAACAAATCTGAGCAATGAGGATTGGCTGGGTGCCTCCAGTTACCAGTGGCAATATTTCTTTGATGACGGTGGCGAAACCGCTTGGCTTAACATCGACGGTGCCACTGGGACGAGCTTCGTCCCCGATGATGCCCAGGTCGGCCAATCCCTGCGAATCGTGGCGACTTACAGCGATGGCGGAGAATCGGGAGGCGTAGTTTATGGTGAGGAGACTAGCCAAATTCTCAACGTCAATGACGCCCCCACAGGGGGCATAGCAGTCCCCAGCAATGCCATTGTCGGCCAGGCTCTCACCTCCGACAGCTCAAGCCTGGCCGATGAAGATGGGCTGGGCAATTTCGCCTATCAGTGGCAAGTGGGCAGTAACGGCAGCTGGAGTGATATCGCCAATGCCACAAGCACCAGCTTTACCCCCACCATCAACGAGATTAACCAGCAACTTCGACTCCAAATCCGCTACACCGATGGTCAGCAAACGGAGGAAGTGGTCACCAGCAATACCGCAGCAGTCAACAGCAGCGCCACCCCCGCCGCGATCGCCTGGAACACAATCTCCAGCGTCGTCTCTGCCTTTAGCATCAACACCGCCACAGCAACCGCTCGCACCGCGCCCATCGGCCGCACCATCGAAGACACCAACTGGCAGTTGCAAACCACCGGCGACCTGAACGGAGATGGCCAAGATGACGTCCTGCTGCGCCACTTTGGCGTTGGTCAAAACCTGGGCTGGTTGATGGCTCCTGGGGGAGGCAGTATCCAATCCGAAATCATTGTGGGGCGAACCGTAGCAGATCCGAACTGGAGCATCGTCGGTGTTAGCGACTTAGATGCCGATGGCAATGAAGACATCATTCTCCGCAACCAAACGGCGGACCAAATCGTGGCCTGGTATATGGATGCCAACGGCAATATCATTTCTGAAAGCCTGGTAGGCCGGAGCTTTGGCGATAACAACTGGCAAGTGGTCGCCACCGAAGACTTCAACGGGGATAGCAAAGCCGATCTGTTGCTGAGGCATCAGGCAGCCGGGCAGACGCTGCTCTGGGAAATGGATGGTGATCAGATCTTGGCCGAGTCCATCTTGGGTCGAACCGTGGATAGCAATTGGTATGTGGAAGGGGCCAGAGACTTTGATCAGAACGGTACCACTGACGTATTACTGCGAAACCGCAATGCAGGGCTAGGGTTGCTATGGTCCATGGCGAATAAAACAGCGATCGCCTCTGAAACCGTCATTACGGGCGTCCCCGATGGCAACTCGCAGCTCGTGTTTTAGAACGAGCGGAGCCATCGCAGCCTCGGATTAGGCTTCCAGCAAATGCCCCTCTTGCACTCGCAACACTCGATCGGCCTGCTTCGCAATCTCAGGGTTGTGGGTTGCCATAATCAGGGTCTTGCCCCCCTGGTTTGCCAGCTCCAACAGCAGCTTCAGCACAGTTGCCCCCGTCTCCTCATCCAAATTCCCCGTCGGCTCATCGGCCAGAATCAAATCTGGATCGTGAGCGAGGGCCCGGGCGATCGCCACGCGCTGCTGCTGCCCTCCTGACAACTTATCGGGATAGGCATCACCGCGATCGCCAATGCCCACTTTCTCCAGTAAGGCCATGGCCGAAACCTTGGCCTGCTGGGCCGACTTACCCGCTAGCTCCTGGGGAAGGGTGACATTCTCTAGGACCGTCAGCGTAGGAATGAGATTAAAAAACTGGAAGACAAAGCCAATGCGATCGCGACGAAACAACGTCCGCGACTTCTCATCCAGGGCCGTAATCTCGGTCGCGCCAATGCGGATATCGCCCTGATCTGCCTGATCAATACCACTAATCAAATTCAGCAATGTACTTTTGCCGCTACCACTTTGACCTAGCAGCACCGTGAACTCACCAGGCTTGAGGGTTAAATTAATATCCTTCAGCACTGTGCGCTGGGTTTCGCCCTCTTGATAGGTCTTGGTGAGATGGGCGATCGTGACCTGGGAGTCCGTGGCAGCAGCGGCAGCAGAAGGTTGAGCAAGCAT
>CALLPZ010000418.1 GCA_938015405.1 uncultured Pseudanabaenaceae cyanobacterium | reverse complement strand
AGAACCATCGCAAGCAAAGAAGCAACGGTTACAACCAGGATAAGAAGGGGGAAGCCCACAACAATCATGAAAACGGTCAGAGCGAAAGCCCACATCAGAAAGCTCTTGAGCCACTGAAAACGCCCTAAAGGGGGTAAAGAAGAACCGTTCATATAAGTCATGGCAAACCTCCGCGTCGTAAATATAAGAGCTTTGCAAAGGCACCGAGCCTTGCAAAAACCTGTATGCCAGAGAGTTATGGGAGCCCGTTCAAGAACTGAACCAAACTCAAATAGCTTTAGGTCTGTGCAACTCATTATAGGAACAGGACTGCAGAAAAATGACAGTTTGTTTATTAAAGTTAATGCTTTACGGAATAGCTGAAAGGTATGGCTTTTCAAGCTCTATCTCATGGGAGAAAACGTTTATAAAAACGTTTTATTGCGAGGAATAAGCACATTTACTCACAGGCTTTTCAGCACGATAGCCCAGGAGACTCAAAGCGAGCATCACTTCGATGCAATAGCAGAATAATGTGACTCTTTTTACGAAACCAAAGCTTGACAAGTAGAAGGTTTAGGCTAAGCAAAGGGCCGATTTATACAGTTTTTTGCTTGATCCCTACTAGAGAGGCAGAAACCTAAATAATCCAGCATCAGCTACATCTCTGTATTTATTCTCAGGAGGTTTTAGAGTTGTCAGAAATTCGAAGACGACGAAAAGACCTAGATCAAAAGAATAAAATCCAGATTTTTGCCTAATTTAAACAGGCACATTCCATCAATAAGAATGGGGTAAAGGAGAAGAATTAATTGTAAGAAAGCAAGTATAAATCAACTAAATCTCTTAATTAGTAGCGTTAGTAATAAATGTTTTACCAGCATATTTAAGAGACTTAGCGAAACCAATCATGACTAGGAGGTTGGACATAAGTCTAATATCCTCTGCCCACGAGATAGCTCAAATTGAAAGAATCTAGAACTGTCCAGGGGCAAATCTATTACTGCCGGAAGCACCGACTCAATCGTCCTACAAATCAGTAATAGAGGGGATTTCAGACGAATACGGCTAAACTATATGGCTAGTAATTCAACGACTTTGACTTCCTCGAAGCAACAAGCATCCGAGGACACAACTCAAAACGCTTCTCTTCAGCGCTTACCGACTTGCCGGGTATCTGAAGATTAAAAAATTCGGTTTTCTAGATTGAACTAAACCTCACGATGAAATCTCATGCAGTCATTAGACTCATCTGTAAAGAGACTGCCTTGAGCCAGAAGTTGAGTATCTCAATAGATTGGGACAATCAACTGCGCCCCCCTTATGCAGCATCCAACCTTAATTTTTAGGAAGCCACCCCCCCTTCAGCTCGGCGAGTCGCTCCCTACAACCATTACATTCACCATTACTTACAAGGCCAACGTCTCATCGATCGCGTAGGAAGGCCCCCCCTCTCCATCTGGCAACACTTCACCGTAATCGCTGTCTGATTCTGAAGATGGGGTTGCACGGCCAAAGTGATCGGCAGGTATTTGACTATGAGTGGCTGTCTCGCGTAACTGATTAAGCGTATCCTTGGCGCGAACAGGTACCACAGAACGAGGTGATGCATCCAGCTCATCGCTGCCCATGCTGCTGGGTTGAGGCGTGATCGAATGAATCGCCTCAGCAATGGCATACTCCGTTGCTCCCTCCAACAAGGAGGGTGTGTCCAGAGGAGCAGTATCTTTCGAATCGCCAGCCAAGCCCTCAGTTGCGGTATCTAGCTCTGCCTGACTCCCGGGGAGTGGCTGCTCAGTCGCCGTCGTCTTAGAAGAAGACCGTGAAAGAGATGCTGCCAGGGTCTCATCGGCATAAAACAATTTAGGATTGGTTGTGGCTGCAATCCCCAGGGGCTCCTCTTGTTGAACCAATTGTTGGAGAACCTGGTACTCCGTAACAGAGAAGAATGCTCCCCCATCCTGGGCTAAGGCAGTTCCTCCAGAGTCCAAGTGGGCATGGGCTAAGCAGGTATTAACAAGGCTAGCCCCTGTAAGATTTGCCCCCGTAAGGTTCGCCCAGCGTAAATCTGCTCCATTCAGATTTGCACCTTGAAGATCAGCACCTTGGAGGTTCGCACGGGTAAGGTCACTCCCGGTCAGATTAGCGCCCCGCAAATTGGCATTCTCTAAATTGATCCCAACGAGGGACGTAGACTGGCATTGAACTCCAGCCAGCTGCGCATCTGACAACATCAGGTTACTGAGTCGAGCAGCACTCAGGTGCAGTCCAGACAGATGCTGACGGTTATAAAGCCAAAAAGCGAGGGGAGATAAGACAGCGGTGCGACCAATAAATTGCAATAGCCGATTTGGGTTATATTCCACCCGGCTCATGGGATTGCCGCAGGGCCAAAAAGGCTGCTGGGCTTCTCGAGCAATAACGCAGAGTAGGGCAAAGACATTCACACCCACCGCTGCATCCACCTGAAGTAAACTGTAAGGATTATTGAGAACAGAGAGCGAGCGATGGGCTTCCTGGGGTAAGCCTTCATCGAGCCAGCGGCCTCGGCAGTAATAGCGATAAAAGTCGTAGAGGCGATCGCGGAGCTTCAGCAACGAGACCCCTGCGGGCTCCCGCCGAGCTTCTCTCAAAAGGCGTTCGGCGATGAACCGAATTAAGCGAGGCGAGAGCAAACCATGGCCCAGTAAGCCATAAAGATGACGGGCCACATCCCCCTCGCTGGATAGAACAAAGTTCTCACCGTAAACAGTTTGTTCTCGCCGAGTTACAGTTTGCAGCTGTGCTGCGATCGCTTCAGCACAGTTGTAATCTCCCAGAGCTGGATTTTTAAACACCACCGCTATATTGCCCTCAGCGAGAGGACGCTGCAAGAAGTACAGATCAGGCAGGGGCTGAACTTGGGGCAGGTCCGCTAGCTGGTTGAGCTCAACCTGGCCTCGGCCACTTTGATAGAGCTTAAAAGCCAGGGCTTGGATTTGTTGGCGCAGGTGACGGGGGGCTCTGCCAGCTAGCAGGTTCGCGACCGCATCGGGCGTTCGGCAGGCATGGGCTGGACCTGTGCGAGACAGGTCAGCAATCATGCCGGGTTGGGGATAGGCATCAGTTGCAGCCCCCATGAGCCAAAAGTTCAACCGCTCAAAAATCTCGAAATCCAGGGCCTGAGCCGACAGCGAAAACACGCGATCGTCCAAGAAGCCATCGCGATGAAGCACCGCCATCAGGAGCAAGGTGAAGGGCTGATGGACCAGCACCATCATGGGATTCGCATCAGGATTAGCGAGGCTAAGGCGTACATCCTGAAGGGACTTATTGTTGCGAAAAGCCCCACCATTTTTGAGGAAGTTGAAATAGGACTGGGCGATCGCCTTGGTCTGCAAAGAAGCCCACTGGCGGAACCATTGGCGCAGCGCGGATTGGTCCATAGGCATCAGCCTCAACCGTCGGTAGCCTGTCTCAAGATTGAGCTCTGGGTGAGCCTGCAGCAACATCTCCACCGTTTCAGGCTGACTGGTCAGGAAAATCCGATGGCGAGGGCTACCGCCCTCATGGCGATAGCGTCGTTGAAAGGCATTGAGCTGCCAAAGAAACTGGGAGACCTGCCCCTCACCATCGGGGCCCAGCGGCAATTCATCTAAGCCATCTAGAATCAGCACGGCCGGAGGATTTTGAGCCGATAGCCAGCTTTCCTGGGCTGTGAACAAACCACTGGGTAACGCGGGGGCCAGGGTCTCCTCCAAGGTGGCTCCCAAGGTCAGACCTCGCAGAGAAATCACAATGGGCATCCAGGTTGGGTACAACTCCTGGGCAATACGCACTGCAAACATCTGGCAGAAACTGCTCTTGCCCTGCCCCGGGTCGGCTTCGATCACAGGAATGCGATCCGCTTGGCTGAGCTGCTCAATCGCCCAATCCAGCACATCCTCTAAAGGCGGCGCATTCTCACCTGCAGTGCTCCCGTGATCGTGAGAGAGGGAAGCGCTGTGGGCGACTCCCCCACGGCTATTTCCTTCATCGAGCAACTCTCCCACTGGAGGAACATATAAATCTTGAAGACTAAACACCTGCCCCAGCAAAGGCTCACTTAATTCCTGAAGCAATCTTGCCCGGTACAATTCCCGCTGGGGTTCAATGGTGAGGTTGCTAGGGTTGGCGTCCTCGAGTAACTCATAGTCCCGCTCACGGGTATCGCTCCAGGTCGTCAGATAACCCAGGCGCACAAACTTTTGTAGTTGAGCCAGGGGGGTGGCATTTTCGGCGATCGCGGCCAACAGATGCCCAGCCAATCCATGCTCCAGACGCTGAATCAACAGCTCAGCCTCTCGCTCCTCTGCCCCATTAAATGAGAACCAGGCCACCATCACCTGACGGATCTGCTTCACCAACAGGGATTGGGCTCCAGCCGTAAGGGCTTGCTCAGCCTGGGTATCGGTTAACCGCTGGGGACGCAAAGTCTCAATCAGCGATCGCAACGAGGCATTCTCTAAAGCTTCTTCCTGGGACAGGGTCAGTGCTTTCGCGAGAGGAATTTGGGCAGCAGTCAGCCAGGGACGATGGAGCGCCCTCTCTTGCTGCAAAAGGCTGTCCAGCGCCCGCAAATAGGCAATTTGAAAGCTCAGCCAAGTCCCCTCACTGCGCTTGAGAGGGCGACGGCGACTCAACTGTCTCAAGAGCTGGGAAGCGACCAAGGCCATGGGACGCATCACGGGCCAAGCCTGATCAAAGGGCAGTTCTAGAACCTCTGCCAGGATGGCCACATCAAAAATGCTGTAGTTGCTGAGGGACATTTCCTGAGCAATGCGAGCCGCAATCCCTCGAATCAGCGTCACCTGTTCAAAGGTTTCCTGTCCCAAATTCTGGGACCTTGCCATTCTGGCCGCGATGTCCGGTGGAGTGCTCTCTAAGTCTTGCTTCTCCAGGGGCAACTCCCCCATTGAGTCATCAAGCTCCACAGTTACAGGTTCAAGGGAGGCGACTTCCCCCGTCAGGCCCAAAGCCTGACCGTAGGTTGAGAGCCAATGGTAAATACTCAAAACCATAGTCTTGCAAGCAAATGAAGAACGTAAATGCGACTCAATAACCGCCTTGACCGACCGGGGGAACGAAGCGTTCCCGAATCGGAAGATTGCCAGTAATATCCCCAGAAGCTTGAGCCCTGGGACCCATTCACGGGTGTTCAGTCCAACGCATGTCCCATGCCCTGAACTGGAAATACACCTGTAAATCGAGCCTCTAGAGATGCTTAGTACAATTCACCCAATTTATTGGGCACAAGACTCGTCGAGACCGGAAGAGCTTAGGGGGGTGACTCATTGTCAGACCTCCTAGCAAGCTCCGGACAGCAGGCCTCAGCCTCGCCTAAGGACAAACCTAGCCAAGCGAGTGTTACGACCCATCGAACGAAAGAAGCTGCTGAACAAATCAAAGTCTGGAAATGCAATCGCCATCCTCAGACTCCAATATCCTTCCCCGAGAACATGCCGCATTCGGGAGAAATTGCTAAACGCCATCTCAGGAAAATCACTGAGGGAAAAGGCATCGAGCATCACGGGGTGTGAATAACTTCACCATTTATCCCGACAATCCTCCGGAATAAATGAAGCTTTTCCTACATACCCGTCCTGGGAATCTTCTGCAAAGTCAATTCTGGTAAGCAAGCCAAAAAGGTCCAGCCTCGAACGACCACCGATGGCCTTTTCCCCCTTTATTCATGGACTTAGCACTCTATTTCAGTGCCAGTCCATGAAAGCCAGAATCCGCCAGAATGAGCCCCATGCCCGCTGCCCCTATGTCAGGAGATCTACTTATGTATCAGCCCATTGATGCAGGAGTCACGACGAAGTCCCTTGCCGAGAACAGTTCAATTCCCTGCGAGCCCTTTTCTCACACAACTGGTGACATAGAAACAATCGCAATATCGCCCCAACAGCCCCTTCTCTCTAATCGTTGGGACTCCATCCAGCAGCATTCATCGGAATGGAGACAGTCTCAGCAGCTCAGACTGACGCGGGCTTCGGAGGCGATCGCCCATCACCTCAAAGAGGTCTGGCAGCAGATCGACGTGAGTCAACCCCATTGGCAATACCTATCCCTGGGGGCCTTACTCCTGTCTTTGCCCACAGGGGTCTCCCTGGCAGCACTCCAGGCGATCACCAGTCCCCCAGAAACTCACTGCAATCAGCCTCAACAATTCCAAGCAGATTTAGCTCAGCTCCAATGCCTGCACCAAGGCTTGGAATCTGGGGAAGTTCAAGCAATCATCCGTGCACTCCCACAATTACAAGCCTGGCCTAGCGATAGCCCCGTCCATAGCGTTGCCCAGCGACTCCTCAAAGATTGGAGTGTCGTCGCCCTCAGCATGGCAGACCTCGAATTTGAGGCGGGTGAGTGGGACAGTGCAACCCGCCTCGCTCGGGCAATTCCCACGGAACTTGCGTTAGGAAACGAAGCCCAAAGGCGACTCAACCTGTGGCAACAGGTTAAGCAACAAGGCGACAAAACTTACAAGTTGGCCTTGGAAGCCCTGGAACAGCAAAACTGGACTGCTGCTCGGGGCCATGCAAAAACTCTAGCCAGCCTAAGCAATGACTATTGGCGGCAGCAGGGTCTCCAAGCGCTTCCTCAAAAAATTGACGAGGCGCTCCAAGCCCAGCGGCCCCAGGGGAATGAAGCTCAGGTCTCTGCTGCTCCAGCAGGCTTGCATCAGTCCTCCAGAAAATCGCATGCACTGTCGAAAAAATCGGGTTCCATCCGGCGATCGCGCAAAGCCATGCCAGTATTCATGAGCGTCGCGAGCCTGAGCATTTCAGGCCCGGCCCCAACGAGGCCCGAATTCTCTGCAATATAGCGACCCAGAACCGACTCAAGCCCTTGTCAAAACAATCCCCTCCTAATTCCTGGACAAGATCTAAACCTGGACAGATTCAGAAAGATGGAGGGGACGAGTTGGATCAAATCCAAACCACAAGGGCCTTATTGCAGCTCAAAAAAGACATCGCTCTACAAAGCAGCATGGTAGTCCTGCAAGGCTTTGACTTCTAGGGGCTGCTGCTGCAATTCACGCATCGCTGCCGCTGCCGCTCTTGCACCAGCAACCGTCGTAATGGTCGTGACCTTATAGGACACAGCTGCCCGGCGGATAATGCGATCGTCTTCCTTGGCAACTTCTCCTGATGGAGTATTGATGATCAGCTGAATGCTGCCGTTCTTGATGGCATCAATCACATGGGGGCGACCCTCATGGACCTTGAGAATACGCTCTACTTCAAAACCCGCATCAACCAGGGTTTTACAGGTGCCCGTTGTCGCAACAATTTTGAAGCCCAAGTCAATGAGCTCCTTGACCACCGGAATAATGGCAGGCTTATCGCGATCGCTCATGGAAACGAACACTGTTCCATCCGCAGGCAAAGGCTGAGAAGCCGCCAATTCAGCCTTGGCAAAGGCACGGCCAAAGGAAACATCAACTCCCATAACTTCACCCGTGGAGCGCATTTCAGGCCCCAGGATAGTATCCGTCCCAGGGAAGCGATCAAAGGGCAACACTGCTTCCTTCACCGACATATGGGGCGGAATGATTTCTGTCGTAAATTCCAGCTCTGCGAGACTCTTGCCTGCCATGACCCGCGAAGCCATCTTGGCGAGCGGCACACCCACGGCTTTTGAGACGAAGGGCACTGTCCGAGAAGCCCGAGGGTTGGCCTCAATGATAAAGACTTCATCGCCTTTGGCTGCAAACTGAATATTCATCAGGCCAACGACCTTAAGAGCCTTGGCCAATTTGAAGGTCCAGTCGCGAATAGTGGCTAGAGCAGCATCGGAGAGGGAAACGGTGGGAATGGAGCAAGCGGAGTCACCGGAGTGGATACCGGCCTGCTCGATATGCTCCATAATGCCGCCGATGACGACGTTCCCACCTGCATCAGCAATGGCATCCACGTCCACTTCCACCGCATTTTCCAGGAAGCGGTCAATCAGGATGGGGTGGTCTGGCTCAACCTGGACTGCCTCGGTCATGTAGCGCTCTAGATCGGCATCGGAGAAGACAATCTCCATGGCCCGGCCCCCTAAGACGTAGCTGGGACGAACCACGACGGGATAGCCAATGCGCTGGGCGATCGCCAAGGATTCTTCATAGCTACGCGCCAAACCATTGGCAGGCTGGGTAATTTCCAACTCGCGCAACATTTGCTCAAAGCGCTCTCGATCCTCAGCAGCATCGATGGAGTCTGGGGAAGTGCCCCAGATTTTCGTATCCACCTGGGACTCATTGCCAGAGAGATAGGTCTGAAGCGGCACAGCCAGCTTTAGTGGCGTTTGGCCACCAAACTGAATAATCACCCCCTGGGGATTCTCCGCCTCGATGATGTTGAGCACATCTTCCTGGGTCAGGGGCTCGAAGTAGAGACGATCGCTAGTGTCGTAGTCCGTGGAAACCGTCTCCGGATTGGAGTTCACCATAATGGTTTCGTAACCGTCGGCCCGCAAAGCAAAGGAGGCATGGCAACAGCAGTAGTCAAACTCAATGCCCTGGCCAATGCGGTTCGGACCACCGCCCAAGATCACCACTTTGGGCTTATCCGAAGCGAGAACTTCTGACTCCGCAGCCTGGGGGATGACCTGACCGTCTTGGATGACTGCAATGCCAGATTCGTAGGTGGAGTAGTAGTAAGGCGTAAAGGCTTCGAATTCTGCGGCGCAGGTATCCACCGTCTTATAAGTCGGAATCACCCCCAATCGCTTACGGTGGGTGCGAACATCAGCCTCACTGCTCTTAGTGGCATAGGCGATTTGGCGATCGCTAAAGCCTCGTTGCTTCACCTGGGCCATGGTGCTGGCATCCAAGTCTCCTAACTGACTGCGCTTCAGGAATTTCTCCCCTTCAATCAAATCCTTCAGCTTGTCCAGGAACCAAGGGTCAATGGCCGTTAACTCAAAGAGCTCTTCGTTGCTCATGCCCAGCAACATCGCCTGGCGGATGGTAAAAATCCGTTCTGGGTTAGGCTTACGCAGACTGGGGCGAATGGAAGTCAAGCTAGGCAAGGTTTCAGAGCTATCACAGCCCCAGCCAGCTCGTCCCGTCTCCAAAGAGCGCAGGGCCTTTTGAAAAGACTCCTGAAAGGTACGACCAATGGCCATCGCTTCGCCCACTGACTTCATTTGGGTCGTAAGCAAAGGCTCGGTTCCCGCAAACTTCTCGAAAGCGAAGCGAGGAATCTTCGTCACGACATAATCAATCGTGGGTTCGAAGGAGGCTGGAGTTTCCTTCGTAATATCATTCGTTAGCTCGTTCAGGCTATAGCCCACAGCTAGCTTGGCTGCCAGCTTGGCAATGGGGAAGCCCGTTGCTTTGGAAGCGAGTGCCGAGCTACGAGAAACCCGAGGGTTCATCTCAATGACAATGAAGTTGCCATCCTCGGGATTGACTGCGAATTGAATGTTGGAGCCGCCGGTTTCTACGCCAATCTCGCGGATGATCTTCAGCGACGCATCGCGTAAACGCTGGTATTCCTTATCAGTAAGGGTCTGGGCTGGCGCAACGGTAATGGAGTCTCCAGTATGGATCCCCATGGGGTCCAGGTTTTCGATGGAGCAAATGATGACCACATTATCGGCCAGGTCCCGCATCACCTCAAGCTCGTATTCTTTCCAGCCCAGCAAAGACTGCTCTACGAGAATCTGGGAAACCGGGCTAGCATCCAAACCTGACTGGCAGATGGCGTCAAATTCTTCCTGGTTATAGGCAATACCACCGCCAGTCCCCCCCATGGTGAAGGCTGGGCGAATGATCATCGGGAAGCTGCCGATGTCCTTAGCGATCGCCTGAGCCTCTGCCATCGTCTCCGCGATGCCAGAAGGACACACAGGAACCCCAATGCGGGCCATGGCATCCTTAAAGAGCAAGCGATCCTCCGCCATCTCGATAGCTGGCAACTTGGCGCCAATTAGCTCAACCCCCAAGCGATCTAGGATGCCTTCCTTGGACAGGGAAACAGCCATGTTCAGGGCCGTTTGCCCCCCCATCGTGGGAAGAATCGCATCGGGACGTTCCTTCTCTACAATCTTAGCGACGAGCTCGGGCGTCAGGGGCTCGATATAGGTGCGATCGGCCATGCCCGGATCAGTCATGATCGTGGCTGGATTGGAATTCACCAACACGACCTCATAGCCTTCCTCTCGCAATGCCTTACAGGCTTGGGTTCCGGAATAATCGAACTCACAGGCTTGGCCAATAATGATGGGCCCGGAGCCCAACAACATAATTTTGCGAAGGTCAGTGCGGCGAGGCATAGGCTGTAGTGAGGTCTATCGTGCGAAGGGTGTCGCCGAGCAAAACGCGGCAAATCCAATCCATTCTACGGTCTTAGGGGAAGCGTATTAGTTGTAAAAGGTTTGACCCTCAACCCAACAAGCACTGAGAAGGACGGTAATCTCCCCTTAGTCAGACTTTACGCAGCCTAGTGCTGGGCCTTATAACTAAGGTCACAAGACCATCATGTGTCTTAACCCAGGCTGTTACAATCCGGCAAACCTTTGCCTACAACAGGCATTACCAATGCCATGCTAGAGGCATTAACCAGGCTGGATTTCTGCTTTATCCCGCAGCTGCCTGCAGTTCCAAAATCATTTGAGTTCTGCCATGACCTCGTTTGCCAACACCGCCCGATCTGAGATGAGTGAGCTGCAAAGGCTCAAGGGCCTGTTGCCGCCAGAGCTACAAAGCTGGGTCTTTGTAGAAGCTGCCACAGCAGTCGATCCACTGTTGATTACCTGCGAAGAAATTGCCAAGGATGAAGTTGAGATCCAAATCGACTTGGTGAGTTGGGAGCAATTTGCCCTAGATCAGCGAAACTTGCTGTTTTGGCATGAGGTTGGTCGCATTCAAAACGATGCCATTCCCCGCGATGGTTGGGAGATGGCAGCCCTTGCCATTGGTCTCGGTGGTGCCGTTGGCGAACTCTGGGTTCAGGACGGCTTGCTACTCCTATTGGCTTTGGGCCTCTCTGGTTTTGCAGGCTACCGCCTCTATGCTCGTAACAACGGTGAGCGTCGCCTGCTGGAAGCCATTGATGCTGACGAGCGTGCCATTTCCTTGGCGACTCGTTTTGGCTACTCCCTACCCAATGCCTACCGCAGCCTGGGCAGTGCTCTCAAGGCCATCATTGAGCAGACTCCCAAGAAGAAAAAGCGCAAGATCTACGATTCTCGCCTCACTGCGCTGCGACGTAGCGCGGCCAAAGCCAAGGCTCAAGCCAAGGCCTCTCAGGGAGGAGAAGCTTTGCCAAACAGTCGTTCCCGGTCTGAGAACGTTTACGGTTAAAGCCTTGAAAGTTGTCTCCTGAAAGATAGAAGTTCTGCCTCCTAGAACCCTTGTTAAGAGGCATTTGATCTGAATTATTTTATTGGGTCGTAATTGCAGTAGCAGTTACGGCCCTGTTTTTTGGGGTATTTGCCTCTCTAAAGCCCCCTCCAGACACCAAATCTCCGCCGACATCGTCTAAAAGAGCATCTAACGGAGAGGCATTGTAAATTGATTTATCTAAAAAAGTATTCAATTCCAGTCGCAGAAAAAGTCTCTATCCATAGCAAAAATCAGTCTCAAAGAGTTGTGGAGACATCTTTTTTCTTTCTCACGAAAAATCCTGAAATTTGCTCCCAGAGAACTTTTCAGCCTCGTTAATCGAACCACCTTAACTGGGCAATCTAAGAGAGCAGAGACAACGCCCCCCAATGTCTCTCGACCGATATCTCTGGCACTTCTTGCCCCACAACACTTCCTCTAGATCATTCTCGCCTCAGAGCAGGAAAGGGTTTAGGAATTTAGCGCATCGGTATAGTTTGATGCTCTAATCTGGGGATGAGTAACGTGACAGCGATCGCACTGGAAGTTGGACAGTCTTCCTGGCTAAGGGATCTAAAGCCTCCACCCCGAGAGATCCCCGGTGATATATGTCCAAGCCTCAGTCATTAAGCCATGCGGATCCTGATCTATTCCTACAACTATCACCCCGAGCCCATTGGGATTGCTCCCCTAATGACCGAGCTAGCGGAAGGGCTAGCCAACCGTGGGCATGATGTGCGCGTCATCACGGGCATGCCTAATTATCCGGAGCGGAAAATTCACCCGGAGTATCGGGGCAAAGCTTATGTCACGGAAGAGCGTAACGGTGTCACCATCCAGCGCAGCTACGTCTGGATCCGCCCCAACCCCGGTCTTGTAGACCGCGTGCTCCTTGACGGCAGCTTTGTGGCCAGCAGTTTTTTCCAAGCCCTCCGAGGTTGGCGACCCGATGTGGTGATGTTGACTGCACCACCACTGCCCGTTTCAGTACCAGCCGCGCTACTGGGTGTGGTTTACCGCTGTCCAGTGGTGCTCAACCTGCAAGACATCCTGCCCGATGCTGCAATTCACCTGGGCATCCTCAAAAACCAGGCCATCATTCGTGTCTTTGAGGCCCTGGAGAAGTTTGCCTATCGCTCCTCCACCGCCATTAGCGTCATCACCGATCGCTTCACCGAAAACCTCAGCCTCAAGGGCGTCGAGACAGACAAAATCTCTTGCATCCCCAACTGGGTCGATGTCAATTTCATCAAGCCACTCGAGAAAGAAGACAACGAGTTCCGCAAAGAGCTCGGCCTAGAAGGCAAGTTTGTCGCACTCTATTCCGGCAATATTGCCCACAGCCAGGGCATTGAAACGGTGATCCGAGCTGCCACGAAAGTTGCCCACATTCCAGATATCAAATTCGTGATTGCTGGTGCAGGTCCGGCAGTGGAGAAGCTCAAAGCCTGGTGCAGCGAGCATAAGATCAGCTTGGACAACATCCACCTAATGGAGCTGCAGCCCCGCGATCGCCTGCCCCGCATGTTGGCCGCTGCCGATGTGGGCATGATTGTGCAAAAGAGCAATGTAGTGGCATTCAATATGCCCTCCAAAACCCAGGTGCTCATGGCCAGTGGTCGTCCGATCATTGCTTCTGTTCCCAATGACGGGCCCGCAGCAGACGCCCTAAGAGAGAGTGGTGCCGGCTTGGTGACCCCCCCTGAATCTGCTGAAGATCTGGCAAATGCGATCGTCCAGCTCTACGAAACCCCAGAGATGGCCCAAGCCATGGGTCAGAAAGGCCGTCAATATGCCCTAGACCACTACAGTTTTGATCAGGCTCTAAACCGTTACGAGGGCCTGTTTGAGTCCCTCATGCCCGAGGCCAGCCCTCTGCCTTTGACTCAGACTGTAACGACCCTGCCGAAGATGCCCTAGGCAACGTTACACTGAGGTCAGCAGCCCTGGGTGTCGAGAGTTTGCCACCCTAGCACTGGCTTAATCATGCCGTGCAACTGCCGTGATGGGTTTTGTCAGGCGGGTTTGAGATTGCTGACGCTTTCCACTTGTGAAGCAGCACAGCGACCCCAAGTAAAAGCGCCTAAGCTTGCTCACAAGCACGGTGAATTATATGGATGTCCCCAGGGAGCGATCGCGCCTCCTGGGGATATTTGTTTAGAGCCTCCAATAGCGCTAAGGCACAGCGCGAGCCTTAGTCCTCTCGATATACACCGTTGGCGTCTGACTCCCTCTCCCCCTGCTGCCAGTTAACCTCTTAAGTCCTCTGCATTTCAGCCTCCCTATGACAGACCGTCCCATCGATACTGCTCCTGAGTTAGAAACCGAGACCCCAGCGTCAGAAACTGAGCTCCTGGATGAGAATCGGCCCAGCACTGCCAGTGCTGAAAACCTCAAAATGGCTCTGGCTGCTGCTGAAGCTGCGGATGATCGCAAAGGGGGTGACATCGTCATTTTGGACGTGGCAGACGTGGCCTACCTAGCAGACTTTTTTGTCCTGGTTTCTGGCCTCTCCCCCACTCAAGTTAAGGCGATCGCCAACTCCATCGGCGATACCCTAGAAGAAGAGTTTGAGAGGGTTCCCCGCCACATTGAAGGGATGGGGGAAGGACGCTGGATTCTCCAAGACTACGGGGATATTGTGGTCCATTGCTTCATGCCCGACGAGCGCGAGTTCTATAACTTGGAAGCCTTCTGGAGCCATGGCAAACGCGTAGAGTGGGAATCCCAAGGCCAACAAAGCCTCGCTTAGCAGTCAAAATCAAGCGATTCTGCTCATCTCTCCATATTTCTCCCTCTCTAACGCCTCTAAGAATGAGCCTCTCAGGCATTGGAGTGACTCAATCCCTTCCATTGGCATCCCCCCCGTTCTCCCTTGTGGGCTCGATTGGCTAGGGCTTTTCCGTTAGAGTAGGGCAAGTCCTTAGGGGCCGTAGGCGCTTCGTCAAGAATGTAATGGTCTCTCCCACAACCCTCTGTCCAGTCCCGGAAGAACAGCAACCCCTTAACGAATTCAAGGACCTTCAAGAGTCTTGGTTCTTTAGTTGGGTCATGCTACCGCGCCTGCCATTTGTCGGGCGGTTGGCAATCGTTGGGACCATTGGGCTGATTCTGGTAATGCCCATTAGCCTCGTCAGCTTTCCTTTCGCCAAAATGCCGGTGCAATGCCTTTGGTCAGCCGCCATTGGGGCTTGCTTTCCAATCATTTTTATTTTGGTCCAGCAATATCTCGGTTGGACCTACGTGCGCGATCGCCTCAGCGCCGAAAAAATCTTTTACGAAGAGTCAGGCTGGTACGACGGTCAATATTGGACAAAGCCAACAGAAATGTTGGCCCAAGATCAGCTTGTGGTGACCTACCAAATCCACCCCCTCCTCAAACGAATTCAAAAAAGCTTGCTGGCGATCGGAGCATTTTTCCTTGTCAGTGCTGGAGCTTGGTTTCTGCTCTAGCTCCGAGCCCCCCTTAAAACCATCCCTGTACGCATTTACTGAAGGGCCATCATGAGCCGCATGTCCTCGGTTCCCGCACCGATCACGATTAATCTCCTGCGCGAAGGTATCGTCGAATCTGAACACCAAGCTGAAGCCGTTCTCTGTGATGTTAGAGGCCGTGTACGCATGGCAGCAGGTGATTCCAACACCAGTGCCTTTATACGCTCAGCCCTTAAACCCCTCCAGGCCATTGCAGTCACCAGCACAGGCACCCTTGAAGCCCATGGCTTGAGTGATCGAGACCTGGCTATTATGTGCGCCTCCCATGACGGCACCCCTGCCCTCGCCCGCCAAGCATTCCACGTCCTGTGGCGCAGTGGCTTAGAAGCTTCTGACCTACGCTGCCCCATTCCAGAAGGGCAGCTCAGTCCCCTCAATCACAATTGCTCTGGCAACCATGCTGGAATGTTAGCGGTTTGCAAACAGTGCAGCTGGAGCACGAGGGACTACCTCAACCCGAAGCATCCAGTTCAGCAACTTGTCCTCAACAAAGTGTCGGATTGCATTGGCATTCCCGCTGCGGAGCTAATTAGCGCCAGGGATGACTGTGGCATGCCCACTTACTACATGCCCATTAGCCAAATGGCGACTTTGTATGCCCACCTGGCTGCCGGCGATCGCCTGGATATGGAACGTATCACCCGGGCAATGGTCCATTATCCCGAGCTCGTTGCTGGTGAAGGACGCTTTGACACGGAACTCATGCGCCTCACTGCCGGAGAAGTCATTAGTAAATCTGGGGCAGAGGGCATCCAATGCCTGGGCCAAGTCGGACAAGGAATGGGTCTAGCCATCAAGGTCAAGGACGGAGCAAAGCGAGCCAAATATGCCGTCGCCATTCGCCTCCTCCAGCAGCTGGGTTGGATTCAACCCGACATTGCCCAGCAACTGGCTGATAAGTTTCTAACCCTCAGTGACGTCAAACGGTTGGACCTAACTGGCGAGCTAAAAATGGTGTAGATTTTCCTCTATATTCCAATATCGAAATCGCCTCAAAATCAGCCCAGACAAGCATTAGAGGGCTCTCTTGAAAGAATATCGCCAATGTCACAGAATCTGGGCTATACTGCATGAGCCGCCGCGGGGTAGAGCAGTCTGGTAGCTCGTCGGGCTCATAACCCGAAGGTCCATGGTTCAAATCCATGCCCCGCCACTTCAATGATAAAAAAGCCTTGGCTGTCTACAGCCAAGGCTTTTTTATTGGGAGCATAAGACTTAAAAATGGGCCAGGGAATAGCATGACCCAGCCTCAAATTACGCTTGAGTTTTCTCGCAAAAGAAGGCTCCATATCCCCCTCAAAAACCAAGCAAAATAGAATTGTAGTCTTCCGCAAAATGTAAGCTATACTACTTAAACCGCCGCGGGGTAGAGCAGTCTGGTAGCTCGTCGGGCTCATAACCCGAAGGTCCATGGTTCAAATCCATGCCCCGCCACTTCGATGATAAAAAAGCCTTGGCTGTCTACAGCCAAGGCTTTTTTATTGGGAGCGTAAGACAGCTGTCTATCAAAACGGACTCTAGCAAACCCAAAGGGGACGCAGTCGTCCCCCAGTCTCTCCCACATCATCAATGTTGCTATTGCAAATAGCGAAGAATACCGCGCGCGATCGCCTTGGCCATCTGAGTGCGGAAAGCAGGGTCAGCCAACTTGAACTTATCCTGGGCTCCGGTAATAAAACCAGTCTCTACCAGGGCAGCAGGCATGGAAGTGCGCCGTAGAACATAGAAGCGAGCACTGCGCAGACGGCGATCGCCAATGTCCACACTTTGCAAAACGCTTTCGTGAATGGACTGAGCCAACTCTTTGCCCGATGCATAGTAGTAAGTCTCTACACCATTCACATCCGGGCGAGCCATGCTAATGGCATTGGCATGGATGCTGATAAAGGCTGTGGCATTAACCCGCTCAGCAATATCCACTCGAGGCTGTAGATCCAGGTCATACTCAGCATTGCGCGTCATGACCACTTGGACCCCCTGGGCCTCTAAGAACGCCGTCACCTGACGACTAATATCCAGCACAATTTCCGTTTCCCGCAGACCGTTCCCTACAGCACCGGGGTCCGGACCGCCGTGGCCAGGATCAATCACCACAACCGGACGTCCATCGGGTGCAGGCAGGATGATGTTGGGGTCAAAAGCAGGTGGCCGGGCAATCTGGGGCCGACCAGCCGGGAGAATCACATTAATTGGCCCCGTCTTCCCCCCAGGTTGGCGACTGCGTTGGAGCGGCAGGGACAGTAGCTTGAGGTTGGGAACCTGAACTTGTCCAATCGTCACCCCTCGATCCGGTGTCAAACGGATTTCAACATTCTGAGGACCGCGTTGGGTGAGCTTAATTCGACGCAGGCGATCGCCCACAAAGACTGGAGGCTCCTTAACCCCAGGGCCCAAGCGAGCCGGGGACAAAGTCAAGACATAATCGCTGCCATCCTGGCGAGTGGAGTAGCGAGCAGAACGGTCCAACTGAAGCATGAGCTGGTTGCTACTGCGATCAATCGAAACCCCCTGGACCGTTGCGATCTGTCCCGTTGAAGTTCCTGGGCTAGAAGGCTGGGAACCAGAACCAGGCGACTGGGGGGTTGAACTGCCAGTCCCAGTTGTCTCCGAGCCCGGCAAAGGCTTAGGTCGACTTGTGGGTAACAAAACAATGCCACCGAAGTTGCTCACCGTCGCCTTCCAATCGGGCGCATCAGGATCAACTTGGAGACGAATCAAAGCATCGGGGGTTCTGCCCCGCTCCTGCTCTGTAGAAATTTGCTTAATGCCTAGCTTGCCAATATCGCTGGGAAGGGGAATCTGGGCAGATCCTAGAGAAGCATTACGGATCTTGATATCGATGGTGCGGCGATCGCGGCTGCGCTTAATTTTGACCCGAGGCGGCTCTCCAGCAACTCTGACAAAGAGGCCATCCGGCGTGGAGCGCACCTCGTTCACTTGAGTGGGCGCATCCACCAACGGTGCAGACTGGGCAGACGGCTGCTTTGGAGGAGTCGCTGCATTTGCAACAGACCCGCTCCCCGTTTGACGTTTGGGCTGAGGCAACTCCACAACCCATTGCGTCTGAGTCAGCCCACGAACCTTGACCTTAGAGGGATCCAGGCTATAGCCCTTGGCCACCTCGATCACAATCCGGGTGGTATCCGCATCAAACTGGCCAATGCGATAGGAGCGGATCGTCCCCGTCATGGATTCCTTGACCAGTGGCTTATCCAACCGGGTTCCCGGCAGATCCACCACCACCCGAGTCGGATTGAAAATCAACTGAGCCTGAGGCTGTACATTGCCATCAGTAGTGAATTCCAGCCGGTTCTGAGCCTCGTTAAACCGCCATCCCAAAATGCGGGCGGCTTCCGCAGGCAATGAACAAAGGAGGACGCCCAGCGTGCTCAACAGGAGCAGGCGGATTTTTGACACCATGATTGAACCGTTTCTTGGGTACAGCACGCAACAGGGCAAACTACGAAAGCCCTATAAAGACAAGGGTTGAGCCATTATCAAAAGGCTATTCGCTTTAGCGCCTACATAGGATAGCAGCAGATTCAGTAACTGTTGTGAATGGATACGCCCCTTACAAAGTTACGAATGTGCCACCCATTGACCGGGAAATACCGTAAGCGCCAACAGCCGTATAAGGCCGTTTGAACAATGCTTCTGTGCGAAATATCTCTGGGTAGATTGACCAGCTCCCCAAAGAAGATGTTCCTTATGAACAAAAGAGAAGTTAGGGCGATCGCCCCCATGCTCTGGGCCACCAAGCTCAAGACACCAAGCTCGAAACATCAAGCCCGATCGAAAAACCCGCATTGAGCCCCCTGGGAAAGGAGCAGTCTCTGGCCACCGCTTCCTAGTCCAAACGCATCAGTCGAAACCAGCATTATTCCAAGCTTCTCAAACGCTCCAAGCATCTACATAGCTAGAGGAAGAAGCCAGTCTTTGCCCAGCCAACCAGATTATTGACGATTCTCCGCTTCTTCCAACTGTCGCTCCGTACGTTCATTAGGCGTGAGCCTAGGCCGCTGCTTAGGGAAAAGTCCCGTAACAAACTGATTCGTAGCATTTCGCATTTGCGTACTGTATTGACCCACCGGGTCGGGCAACACACTGCCAAACACCAAAAACAGCAAACCAAGCATGACAACGAAGGGCAAGGTGGAGCGACGCATAGCTAAAGACACAGTAGCGACAGGAGACAAGCCATTGAATCGCGAAGCCACATATGGCCGAGCAAGGCCCATTATTCAGCTCCGGAACAGCCTCAAGCGCTAGCGTACAGGCCAACAATCGCTCACAAGACATCGAACGTCATTAACTTAATTTCCTGAGACAACACCACAGCCAAAGCATCCATTCGAACAAGCTATTTGGGTATGGAAGTTTAATCAGAGCTGGCTCATAGACAAGTGACATGGCTTGCCAGCTCTAGAATCGGGAACCATGGCGATCTATTTTCATCATCGCTCCTTCGCGACGTTATGAAGTCCTACCCAAGACTTCCATCACCCATCCTTTGAAACCAGCAGCAAAAATAGACGAACGGGCCCAAGCCCATCGCGCTCTCAACAAGACTGGGATGGCCTCGAATCAAGCCTGCCAAACCCCTCGTAAAGCTCAGCCATAACTGAGCGAAACAAGCTTTATAGCTGTACTATCGGAAGCCGAGCCCTGCATGATATGTTAGAGAATCCGGGCCTTGACACGAAGGGCCTACCTGCATTCACGCTATTGACGAGGTCAGTATGGCGAAACGCCGCAATTTGAAGAAAGAAAAGGCTTTGCGCAATGAAGCCTATGCGCGCAAATTCCGTAAGCGTAACCAACGCAACCGTTCGGGAGGACGCCGCAACTACTCTCAACAGGACGAGAATAAGACTGAAGAGAAAGAGAACGAAAACAGCACCACCACGACCAACACCGGTGCAACTGATAGCTAAGTCCTATCCTTCTCATCATTTAGGTAGCACCCAAAATTTGGGAAGTTACCGTCCTAGGGATTGCACAAGTGCAGTCCCTTTTTAGTGCCTGAAATTAGTTTGCGTAACGCCATCACCGAGTCGTAACCACCAATCTAAAATCAAAGGCTAGCAGCCCCCTTCACGCAGTCTTACGTTTGGATGTATTGAAAAAGGCAAGCATCCTCGTCAAGACCTCCAACCTCACCTCCACCTCACGAGTTGTTCTAACCATCACGTGCAATGGGGCACGGAACACTCCGCTAATATAGACCCAAGCGATCGCCCCGCGAGAAATGGCATCAGTTCCATAGCAGAGTCCCAAGCTTTCGTAGAATTAGCGGGAACTGCTTCATGCCAATTACTTTCTTGTATCTATACAAGCATCAACCCCAGAGAAATCTGGAGAGGCGAGAACTTGCAAGCACAGGCAGTCTCAAAGCTGCTCTGTATTCCTAGCAAGATAAGCAAACTGGGAGGAATCAACGGTGGATGATCTGAGAGAAGGCCTGATGTTGGCTGACGAAGATGAGCGTCATGCCCTCATTGAGCTGCTATTTCGTCCCAAGTTCAACCCCCTTGACTACGTCAATACATCCCTCCCTGAGCAAATCAAACGTCTCCCCTGGGAAGACCAGCTCGATGCGATCGAAACGCGATTTCGCTTTCTGGCTGCCGATGGCATGACCGTGCTTTGTGGCGATAGCCAATGGCTCTCCTATCGAGATATTTTGTTTCAAGCTAGCGACTACCTCAAATTAGATTTAGGCAACTTAACGCTCACGGGTGGAGGGGATTCTCTCAGCAACGATGAATTAGAAGCTGAGATCTTTCTCCATCTCGTGCAAAAAACCTGGAAGCAACTCCCGGCGGGAGAACAGGCTGAACTATTACAGGCCATCCAACAGAAACTTCGCCCCGCAGACCAGGGCAGTCCTTTGGGTAACACCCTCAAGCGGGACTCATTACGCCTGATACTAGAAGGGAGTAGCGCAATGGCCGTGAGCGCAGTCCTTCGCCCCCTAATCTTGAAACAACTCGCTCAAGAATTTGCTCGCCAACTGGCCCGGCGTCAGCTGGCACAACTGGCCTTAAAACAAGGCGGCAGCGCCATTACAAAACTCCAGAGCTACGCCATGGCGAAGCTGGCTGGACGAGGAATGGCAGCCAGTGCTGCTCGCTATGGCGCTGCCAGAACAGCATTAGGCTTTCTGGGGCCTGCACTATGGGCCTGGTTTGCTGCGGACTTGGGTTGGCGCACGATCGCAACCAACTACAGCCGTGTGATTCCGGCCATTTATCTGCTGGCCCAAATCCGTCTCAGTCGTAGCGAAGCGATCGCCCCTGCCTACGTCGCCTAGGCAATGGCAGACCTCAATAACCGAAGGTCTGCGAAAAGCATCTCAATCCCAACACTGAAACTACTCAGTTCACTCACTTCCTCCTCGAACTATTCTGCAAACCCATCCCATCCCCCAGCTAAACCGTCCCTGGAAGCTGACCCAGCTTGGATTACTCACCCTGGCAATGATGCCCGCTTTGGGTGGACTGCTGCTAGTGGCGAGCAGCGCCCTAACCACTCGCAGCCGATGGACAACGCTCAAGAGACGCGGCGTCAATCGGGGGCTATTGCTGCTGAGCATTTTGATGATGATCAGTTGCACCATGGCTCACCAACCCGGCGAAGCCTGGCTAGGACTCGCTCACTTCCTGCCCTACTTTTGGCTTCTGGCCACCCAGGCAGAGCTCATTGCCTCACCCAAACAACTCCAGCAAACAGCTACGATTGTGGCCCTCACCGTAGCGCCTATCGCCATCATCGGCCTTGGAGAGCTGTACTTGGGCTGGTCCAGTCCACCTGGTCTTGCGGGAGCTATCCCCTGGCCTCCCAACCCCGGCGGAACTCCGCCTGGCCGTATGGCATCAGTCTTTGGCTATGCCAATAACTTGGCGCTGTACTTAAACATGGCCCTAGCCTTACTTCTGGGGCTCTGGGGAAGCTGCTTTAGAAGCAAGCGAGGGAAGTCCTCCTCCAATATCACCCCAACTCCAGAGACAGTTGCACAGCCAGTTGTCTTGCCAAGAGTTCAGGCGGTTGCAGAACCATCCGCCACTCAATTGCCCAATGCCCAATCCAGGGATGCTGACCCAACTGCTCCCACAACTACCAACTCGAGATCTAGCGAAAAAGAAACGCAATTCATCGCTTGGCTGTCAAGCTGGCCGCGATCGCGTCTGCTGCTCCTCTGGACGCTACTCATCGGACTCTGCCTCATCGGTTTGATCCTCACCCAATCCCGTAGTGCCTGGGGGCTAGCCATGCTATCCGGGCTAGCGATGGCCATCTATTGGGGCTGGACTTGGCTTGGAGCAGCAGTTCTAGGGTTTGCTGGCAGTATCCTCTGGGCAGCCTTCGGACCCATCGGCAAAGGACCCTTGCGCCAAATCATTCCTGAATTTTTTTGGGCTCGCCTAACGGATCAAAACTTTAGCGATCGCCCTCTGGCCACCCTACGCATCACCCAATGGCAATTTTCTCTGGACATGGCCGATGCTAGACCGCTCACGGGTTGGGGTCTACGCAACTTCAGTCACCTGTATCAAGCAGAAACGGCAACCTGGTTAGGGCACCCTCACAATTTATTTTTAATGCTGTCAGCAGAAACTGGCTGGTTTATCACCGGAGGATTACTGGGGTTAGTGGGTTGGATTTTCTATCACGGAATAGAAGTAATTTGGGCTAAATTCCATCTCAATACGGCAGATAGTTATCTCTTTTTTGGAACTTTAATTGCCTTTCTCAACACCGTTTTCTTCCATTTCTTCGATATTCCACTGTTTGATTTCCGTATAAACGCGCTGGGCTGGATAATACTCTCGCAAATTCTCGGAGTAGTTTATCTTTCCGATGCGGGCAATCTTAATTTAGGCCTAACAGCGCAGCTAAAAACTGACTGATTGAGCTCTTTGCCATCGCCATTGTGCGATCGCACACTTCAACCTGAGCTCTCCACTGCCATGGGCTACGATGCTTTGCCATCAAGCTTCTGAGAGAGGAGCGTTCAGCTGAACCCCGTTGATGACACCCCACCTACTCCTGCGTTCTTGGTATCCCCCCCTCTCCAAGACGGCGGTCGTCTATCAGCCATCAGTGTGTAAGCCTCTACTACCTGTGACAAGGGCAATGTTTCTCTGGCTACCAGCAATCGCCCTGATGTAGAAAGTCCCATGAAATTCGAAGACATTTACGATTTTTTCCGTAATCCCCCCCCGAACTATCTCAACAAAGAACTGGCCGTCTGCTACGTTCTCACTGTTTTGCTTCACCATGATTCCTATGGCACTGAATTGATTCAGCTGCTGGAATCTGATTACCCCACCTATCGGCTTTCTGACACGGTGCTCTACAGCGCCCTTAAGTTCCTCGAAGGCGAAGGCGTCATCGCAGGTTACTGGAAGAAGGTAGAGGGCCGTGGTCGTCCCCGTCGCATGTATCAAATCGATGCACAATGGCGCGAACGCTGCGAGGAAATGTCCCAACTGTGGCAGGACTACATCCTGCAACAGGGGGGCGCTAACCCCACAGCAGCGATTCAGCCCCAGGCGATCGCTCGCTAAATTCCCGGCTCATTAGCTGCTTCTCTCCAGGGAGCTGATTTAGGCAAGCGCAACGGTGCAGATAGGCCTGAATCAGCTCCCTTTCACTATTCAGACAGAACTGAGTCTTACAAACAAGCTAAGACGATTACTGCAGAGGAAATTCTGTTCCTCAAAATCTAAAATGGTCGGATTAACCGAAAGAGGCGGTTGTCCATGCACCTCACCTCAATCTAAGCTCCTCCACAGTCGAGATAGAGCCAATTCTGCAACTGATGCAGACTGTGACGACTGCAAGTCCCATAACCACTAATCTCTTTTAACTTCGAGAGATTTAGGGTTGCTCTGAGGAGTACAACTCAAAACCGTGAGGGCTGCAAAGATCTCGAACAAGTAATATCTTGGGGGCAAGGCACTAAAACAAACCCGACATTTGTCAGGTGCCGACTCGGATACGGCCTTACTGCTGCGAGTCTCTTTCCAATCTTCCCCAAGCGCTATCGACATTTCGACTATGGACAGGACTACGCTGCTTTCGACCTTCTTTCTCACCCTATTGATGCTCATAGGGCTATGGTTCTTTATTCGAGCCTCGGTCAAGGACCGCACCGTTGTAGAAAGAATGGGATATCCCAAGGCAGTTGAAGCTTTAGAGCAAGATTTACGTCAATATTTTGACGATCGCGCTTATTCCTTAAAGTCCCTCGACCGGGAGCGAGAAATCATCACCTGGGAAGGATTTGTTCAGCCCAGTCTCCCCCTAGCAATTCTCCTATCCTTTTTGGCCTCTATTGGTCTCTTTTGCCTCTCCCTCGTCATGCTGCTGGCCGTGCCAGCCGTGGGGCCCTCATGGTTTGCCGTCATGCTCTTTGCACCGGCAGCGGGCTCCTTTTACTGGCAGCGCGCTGGCCGACTAGAGGAAGTCTCCTATCGAGTTTTGGAGCCTGAAGCATCGCCGGATCTAGATGGCAATATCAAGAGCCTATTGTCAATTTCAGCCCACCGCGATGAAATCCTTTCTCTCCAACAGGCACTAAAATTCCAAGAATTAGCCTGACGCTCAAGCCATCAGCCCAAACGATAATTCCCCAAGGCCAAGGTCCTGGGGAATTTTTATTTAGGGGCCTGCAAAAATAGCGGCTTCCAAGTCCTTGCGACTGAGGGCATAGGGAAAAGAGCGCTGCACCTTGGAACGGGAGCCATCCAGCATTTCGTAGGACGCGACAATTCTCTCAACATCCAGCTCCAATTCAGCCCGCCAGCCTTGTTGCACCAGGTGCCAAACATTGCGATCGCTACTATCTTGCTCGCAGCCTTGGCCTTGCAGCCAGCTTTCAATATTGGCCAGCGTGTGGTTATAAAGTGGGACGTCGCTATCGGGTAGAGCCATGAATTGGGAAATAGAACGGTTGATGGATATCCAGATCCGTCAGAACTAGAATCACCATCTTTCTTATGCTATCCCTTGGGGCCGACCTTAAAACTTAGTAATGGGAATCACATTGGATTTAGAACCGTTGAAGAGCCCAGCCAGACCTCACTGGCACCATCTCAACGAGTGCAGAGGGCACCGCAGTTTGCCAGCTTGGAGTCGGCATCAATGCTTCCCCCCTAGCTAGACCCAAGACCAGAGCCAGCAATAAACACCCCAAAAAGGTCACACCCAGAATAAAGATCGCAAAGAGCTCCCCCGAGGACAGAGGCCGATCCTCAGCTGAAAGGTAGGCAGACGAAGATACCTCAGCCAATTTTGGACGCTGGGGCATCATGGGTTTAGGCGGACTGATGATGCCCAATTTGAGATCGTATTGGAGACGCTGGGCGCGATCGCTCAAGACTTCATAGGCCGTTTGTACCTGCTCAAAACGCAGGCGAGCCTCTTCCGCAGGAAAACGCGTTGTGTCTGGGTGATAGAGCTTACTCAAGTCTCGATGGGCTTGGCGCAAGCGCTGAGGAGTATCCCCGGGGCCAACGCCCAAAAGCTCGTAATAATTGGGAGTTGGGCTATTGCCTAGAGCCTGAGGCTCACCACGACTAGAAGATGGTTGATCCGACAAGGTTTCTAAGCCCTCAAGCAAACAGAGGATAACTCCAAGAAGCTAGGCAGCAGTCATTCACTCAAAGTCAATCACTGCAACCTCCAATGGCCAATAGAGCCTCATTCACCATGAGGGTGGCAAACGGCTCCTGTCAAGCCAAT
>CALLPZ010000417.1 GCA_938015405.1 uncultured Pseudanabaenaceae cyanobacterium | reverse complement strand
CGATTGTTGACAGCCCACCGCGCCAACTATGGTCGGGATGCATTGCCTGCCATGGTGGCCACCCTACAGCAGCATTGTGGTTGGAGCGAAGAGCAGTGCGATCGCCAGATCCAGGCCTACCATCGCTATGTGGAAACCCATGCTCTACCGGATTACCAATGCAGCAATCCAGAAGCTGTGAATGCTTAGTGCAAATTCTGAGCCCAAATCATTCGGGGAAAGGGAATTCTCGTACCTGAATGCGATCGCTGACTACGGATTGAGTCATCAAGAAACGGCATTGCTTTGAGCTACCCAATCGGGTTAATACAACTTACTCCCGTTGGATAAGTGTATCTATGCCAAGTCGTATGTATGCAGCTTCTCTCTCTGGAAGTCATGCTGATGAAGACCTTAGGGCAGCTCCAATGCAATGCATTGTCAACTTGTATGGCTATTCATGACTTGATTCAGCGATTAATCACTCAGAAAACAGACAACATAGATGAAGAAAAACAAGATCTAGACATCTTGCTCAAGCATATTGCTGAACTGCGAGGGATTAGTCAGACGCTGGTAGAGCAGTTTCACCAAGAGCAAAAGCGTTGCGAACGACAAGCTCAATTTGTACTTGAGCTGTCGCGCCGGGTGCGAGAGTCGATGAGTATTTTACGTGGCTCTGCTTGGATGTTAGATGTGCATGGTAATCACATTAAGTCTGAAACCCGCCAGAAGCACTACAGTACAATTCTCAAAGCCATGAGTGACTTGAAGCAGCAGTTACATCGTATTCATCCTTGGCAGGATCAAATCTTTGATTTAAATCCAATTTTATTGGAGCTTGAAAAACTGGGAACGAGCTCTCTAGAAGTGCAAGATAATGATGCTATAAAACCAGCCAAAAAGCTGGTTCACCAGAGAAATTCTAAGTCAAGAGTAAGCTGTGATCCCCAGGTACTCAAGATCATCTTGGATGAAGTCTTAGATAACGCGCTTAAGTTCTCAAGCGGGGCTAAACCTGTAGAATGCCAAATCTTGCGATCGGAGCGGCAAGTCCAGATCTCTGTTAGAGACTATGGACCTGGAATTCCTGAATCAGAGAAGCTCAATATCTTTAAATCCTTCTATCGTGCCCCGAATGTTGATGAGGCTGAAGGCTATGGGTTGGGCCTTTCTATTGTGAGGAAACTGGTGAGCGATTATGGAGGCACAATCTTACTGAAAAGTAAGCTGGGCAAAGGAACTGAAATTGTCATTTCAATCCCTCTCGAAGCAGAGATGCGATCGCCGGAGCCAGGCTTAGCATCACGACGGGCACAACCATATCCAAGTGGATTACCCATTCCGCAACTGTAGGCTTGCCGCGATTGATGCGACTGGTGTGCTTCCTGCTGAGCCTAAACGAGCCCTGTGCGGAGTGCTTTCACTGCAACTTGTACGCGATCGCTGACTGCCAGCTTATTCATCAATCCCCTGACATGGGCCTTTACTGTATTGGGACTGATAAACAGCTGACGGGCAATTTCAGGATTACTCATCCCTTCCACCAGTAGCTTTAGGACTTCTGACTCGCGGGCTGAGAGGTCGGCAATCATGGGGCTGGGGATTGTGGGGGCTTGAAATTGCTCCATCACGATTTCGGCAACCTGGGGATCGAAGTATAGGCCTCCATTTGAGACCGCTGCGATCGCGGTGAGTAACAATTCAATGCCATTCCCCTTCACGCAATAGGCTTCTGCCCCGCTAGATAGTGCTGCTAAAACCTCTGTCTCTGAGGTGTGGGAGGTGAGAATAATAATCTTGGCGCCTGGCCATTTGGCTTTAATGCGTTGGGTTGCCTCGATGCCATCTAGTCCAGGTAAACCAATATCCATCAAGATCAGGTCTGGCCGTCTACTCAGGGCAGCTTCAACCCCAAGATAGCCATCATCGCGGATCCCAATGACCTCCAACGGTGATGTATGAAGCAGCGCTTGTTCAAGACCCAGTTGAACCAAAGGGTCATCCTCAATGATGAGGACCTTCCAAGCAGGCAGTTGAATTGGCTCACTCATCTACGGGAATTGTCCTGGGAGCACTTTCTCTATCATACGCTGCGTGGTCTTTCGGGCTGCTCTTGCTTGGTCTCAGGCGGTTTGTTTTAGGTGGCTGTGCAGCTTGATTTTGCAAGGCTGTGTTTGCTAGGAAGAGATTTGTCTATCTATTACGATGCTAGCAATCCCATGCCACGAATATCTTTAGGAGAGATACGTTTTATCCGCGATTGCGGGAATTTTAGGGAGATTTCAGAATGCTATTCAGTTACACCTAGCTTGATGCCTAGCATCTCATTGGGCTGAACAAAGCTAGGCATGGTAATGGTGAAGATACTGCCTTCTCCTAAGGTACTCGCAACTTGGATCGAGCCTTGGAGTTTTTGAGTGACCAAGTCATGAACCAGATGCAGCCCTAAGCCATCTCCTTGATTGGGATGGTGGGCTGTTGTAAAAAAAGGCTCAAAAATCCGAGGTAGATTGGCGATAGGAATGCCATAGCCATCATCTTGATACTCAAGCGTAATCTGGTTTGAGGTGGGTTGACTTAACGTGATTGTTATATTTCCGAGTTCCCCCTCTGCATAGGCATGGGTGAGAGAATTGAGTAATAAATTAGTGATGATTTGAGAAATAGCTCCAGGATAGCTACTGATTGTGAGGTCATTGCTTCCGATAATATGAATGTTATGAGGTGCTCTTTTGAGAGTGGGCTTGAGGCTGATGAGAATATCTTGGATGTAGGGCTTGAGTGCAAAATTGCGAACTCGTAAATTGGTTTGATCGACGGAGATTTTTTTAAAGCTTTGAATCAATTCTCCCGCTCGCTGTAGGTTAACGACAACCAGCTGGCTACACTCTGTCGCAACTCTAAGATACTTTTCTAAAGTGGAGCGTTTAAGGTCATTTTTCTGTAGGCCAAGGAAGACTTTTTTTGTCTCCTTTTCTAGGGTAGATGCTCCGATGAGTGCTGCTCCCATCGGGGTATTCACTTCATGGGAGATTCCGGCAACTAAACTTCCGAGTGCAGCCATCTTCTCTGATTGCAGTAGCTCATCTTGAGTTTCCCGCAGTTTCTTTAAGGTCTCCTGTAGCTTTTTGTTCTGACTACTGAGCCTCGATCTTAAACGACTGATTTCTAATTGGTGATTGACACGAGCTAGAACCTCACCAATCTTGAATGGTTTCGTAATATAGTCTGCACCTCCGACTTCAAAAGCTTTTACCTTGTCTAAAACTTCGCCAAGCGCACTAATAAAAATGATAGGAATGTCTGCAGTCTCGATGCTCTCTTTTAAGGTTTTACAGACTTCAAATCCATCCATTCCTGGCATTGTAATGTCCAGTAAGATAAGGTCAGGCTTATCTGCTGCAATACCCATCATTGCGGTAGCACCGCTAATAGCACCCCGAATCTCATAACCTTCTTTGCTGAGCGTGTTGGAGAGTAGGCGGACATTGTCGGGAAGATCATCAACGATTAAAATCTTCTCTTTAATCTGATTCTTGGCAGAAGAGTCTGATTCGTCGTGGCTGCTTCGAGTCATGGCAACAATGCTGCAGAATAGATAGGCTTACGGGGGCAGGAGATAAACGTTGTGCTGCTCTCTCAGGATGATTCGAACTCTGAAGTTTGGGTTTCGTAACAAGAGGACGGGGCTACAGAAATTTTTTAGATTAAGGAAACTCCAGATATTGGTAAATAGAAAAACGAATTATCCGAGATCTTCTTCTACTTGAGAAAGTTGTTGAGGTCTTTCTATGAAAAAGTGGTGGAATTTACATGTTTAAGAAGTCAGGCATGAACTCAATTAACCTCAGTGATTTAGCTCCGATGAGTAGAGAAGCCTAAGGACTTTCTTGGGCTTATTGTAGCCTGTCAGTAATCTTCGCTAGATGAACTTGCTGAATCATGTTTGATCTGATGGGTTGGTTGTGAAGACCTAGAAGAATTATGTAACCCGATCGGGTCATTCAGTGCCTCCTGTTGGGTCAGAGAACTGTACCGATATAGATGTATCCAAACTATTATGCGCCTGACATACTCATGTCAATAGAAGGTTTTAGGCGAAAGCTTCTGCGTTGTTTGGGGATTCAGGATATGACACGTCGATTGATTGCAGCTACAAATGTGGTGAGCGATGCTGAACAACCAGACGTGTCAGCTTTGCTGAATCATGTCACTGTCTTGCATCAAGCGAGTGATGCTCTTTTGGAAAGGCTGGAGTATGAAAATCAAAGTTGCTTGACTCAATCTAAAGCCATGATGGATTTATCCCATCGTGTCAGGGATTCTTTGAGTGTCATCCTTGGCTCAGCATGGATTTTAGAAATGCATGGTGATGATCTTGATGCGAACAAGCGATCTAGGCACTGCTCGATTATTCGTGAGAGAATCTTGCGCCTTTTGAGCGAACTTGAAATGGCTGGGCAATGGCAGGAGCTTGATCTAAACTTACAACCGCTTCCCATCAATCTTGAAACCTTTGTTACAGGCTTGATTCAGGCTAAGCACGTTAGCTGTGAGACTTCGCTGATTCAACTTACGTGTGAAGGTGGTTCTCGTCAAGTCTCTTGTCTAGATCCGGGGGTGATCAAACTTGTCGTAGATGAACTACTAGATAATGCTTTGAAGTTCTCTAATAAGGAGCGGCCTATTTCTGTGCAGATGACGGTTGCAGAAAAGCAAGTTCAAATTGCTGTCAGAGATGAGGGTATGGGGATTTCTCTTGCGGAGCAACAGAGGATTTTTGAGCCTTTCTATCGGGCTAAAAATAGTCTTTCCTATGAAGGTCTAGGTCTAGGCTTATCCATAGTCAGGAAAGCGGTAGCGCAGTGTGGTGGAAGTATCTTTTGTAAGAGTGAATTGGGCCAGGGAGCTAGATTCTTTGTGGTGTTGCCTCTGAGTTCTATTGCAAGCATGAGTCTGTGATTTCGCGTGGATGTATCGCCCTCCTGGAGGGAAGATGCTCTGTGAGGGCTTTATGCACATCTCATTGCCATGGAGCTAGATGTACTCCGGTTTTTAGAATGGCCTAATGATTTTGCAGAGCATTGCTGAGAGTCCTGCAGAGTAATAGTCCCTGACAGATGTTCTGTCTCGTTAGCACAGCGATGTCGTCGTTATGGTGTGATCTTCTGAACGATGGGTGCCTCACATGGAGTAAGGCTTGGGGATTTGTCAGGTTGTCACTTAGGCCTCCCTTTTTGCTGCGCCAGCTTTTCAGAGAAGCTACCTCACTCGTTTTCTTGGGTAACTGTTCCGAGGGTGGGTAGGGAGAATGAAAAAGCCGTGCCTTGTTGGGGTGCCCCATCGACTTCGATCTTGCCTCCATGGGCCTCAATAATGCTGCGACAGATATAGAGGCCTAGGCCTAGACCTTGTAATGCATGGCGGACTTGGCCTCTTTGGTAAATCATGAAAATTTCAGCCTGTTGCTGTTGGGAGAGCCCAACGCCAGTATCTGCAATGCAGCAATGGATGCAAGTTGCTTGGGCATCTATTTGCTTCTCTTGGGCTGAGATATTGAGTTGAATACCGGGGGGATTGTACTTTAATGCATTTTCGATCAGGTTCTCGAAAACGCGCCAGAGTTGGGCGTAGTCACCGTCAACTGGGGGAAGATTCTGCTGAATGTTGAGGTTGACCGTGACTCGTTTCTTGCTGAGTTCGGTTTGCCATTCAGTGATCATGGCTTGGAGCAACGTGTCGAGCTGGAAGGGGTGGCGTTTGAGCGACACGCCCCAAATGTCGATGCTATTGGCTTCCAGTAGGCGGTCGATCATCTTGCGTTGGCGATCGCAGCCTTGGGCCATGCGTTCCAGGATGGAGCGAGGGATGGCTACGGTTTCTGAGGCCTGGGAGCCTGCTGCAGGGGGAGCTATCACAGGTTGGAGCAAACTTTGTAACACCTGACTCATACCCGTGACTGGGTTACGCAGGTCGTGGGTCAGGGCATGAATGTAAATCCGCAGGGCTTCTTCGGCGTGCTGGCGTTCAGCCACTTCCTGTTGGAGCTGCTGGTTGTTTTGTTCCAGCTGTTGAGTGCGATCGCGCACTTGATGTTCCAGCGTTTGATTGAGGCTCGCGAGCTGATGGTTCAGTTGAGCCAACTCTTCCTGGTTGCCCTCTAGGGTCAAAATATCGTTATAGGTGCGTAGGCTGGAAACCAGTGTCGTGAAGAGTTGCTGTTGAGTCAGCTGTAGCTTGGTTTTGTAGTCATTGATGTCGTAATCCAGGATGAGGGATTCCTCGGGGGCCTGGCCGGGTTGCCCGGTGATTAAGACAATGCGAATGGCTCGATTTTTGTCGTGGGAGCGGATTTGCTGCACGACCCTAAGGCCTGCATCTTGGGTCTCCATGATCACATCCAGGAGCATGATGGCGGTGTCTGGATTGGCGGATAGCAGTTCTAAGGCTTCTGGACCCGAGTAGGCCGAAATGAATTCTAGGGGACGATGTTGGAAGCTAAAGTTTTGCAGGGCGACTCTAATCGCTTGATGAATGGCAGCATCATCGTCGACCAGTAGGACTTTCCAGGGAGAATGGATGACGCCAGGATTCGACTCTGCTTCTTCTGCAAAGATCAGCTGATCCGGGTCGTCCGGCCTGTGGATCTGGTTTGTCTCCATTAGACCTAATCGTGGCTGGGACTCTGGGGGGATTCCCGTCTGAGGTTGTTCCGATCCTATTACGGTCTCTCCAATAAAGTCGTGAGTCATGTCATCGTGCGGATCACCTGGCCTCATCAGCTAGGTTTCCGGCTGGGTTGTGATTCTTGGCTAAGGTGCTGTCTGAACTGTGCGAATAATCAGCCCCGACAAATTAACGGTAGGGGGTCACACCCCTGGGAATATCCCTTGAAAAGATGGTGAACCCATCACAATCATGGCCGTTAAATTGGGAAACATAACAGCAGGAACGATTGATACGACAGGAATTGAGGCGATCCGGGGACTCCTGGATCGCTTTTTCTTTTTTGGTCCACCGATAGATATTTGTTCTGCTATTTTGCCTGCCCCACTCACTGCCTTTTGTCCCTTGATTGTGGGACAAATCTTGGGTGTAGCTGTCTGGATAATCACGCATTGCTAGGGAGAATCGTGAATTATTCACCACATCAGCTTGTTGCATTAAGTGATGTGAGGCCGGTGGGCCGTAGGGGAATTGGTTCTGAGCTTGAGACGGGGATGGCTGAGCTTGGACGAGGAGCATTCGTTGTGACGCCGGAATTTTCTTTGGGGTAAAGGAAATATATTCCGTACAGATGTGACTTCGGTAAGTACCTAATTTGACTTTTTGATCCTGATACAGCCCTCTCACTAAGGAGAAGTAAACCAGGCGATACATCCCCTCCTCCCCTGGACCTTCATGAGTGATCTGTCACTGCTAGCCGCTGCCTTTGCTCAAATCACAGCGGCAGATCAACCCAACCCCAACCAGCCGGAACCCCCTGTGATTGCTGGTCTGAGTGCCCAGGCAAAGCACCAAACGGTGCAGCCCATTGCACTGGCCCTTCATCAGGCCAGCATCGATACCTATCAGGCCGAATTTAGCCGAGTTTCAGAGCGTTCAGTCTCTGCTAGTGATGCCCCCCGCACCCCTGCGCCAGCGGAGCTGCCCATCCAGGTGATTCCTGCAGCGGGTGCTCAGCCCACGCCTGCGATTCGTATTTCCCAGCCCCAGGCATTGGAAACTCGCACCATTGCCTCGCCGGGTAAGGTGAATCTGGCGGAAACCATTCCCAATATTCTGCCAACAACTGTCAAGTTGAGCCTCAGGCCGATCCTGACTCGCCAAGGCGGCAGTATTTCTGCGGTGCCTCCCAAGGTCCGTCCCATTGCCCTGAAACTGCACCAGGCCAGTATTGAAACCTATGCCAATACCTTGGTTTCTCTCTCGGGCCCAGAAACAATCGCCCAAGGGCTGGGTGCGCAATCTGCTCAGCATCTTTCGTCCCAGGCTCCGCCCAGCGCACCCCAGCGAGTTGAGGCCCAATCTCCCACGCTGACAGCCACCATTTCCCTCAGCCCTGCGGCCTTGGCACTGGGGATGGCCCAAGCGGCTGGGGCAGCCCAGAGTGTTGCAGATGCTGCTGGCTCAACTTCTGTTGCCCAGGCTGTGACCGGAACGAACCTCGGGATGCGTCAAAATGAGAGCCAGGCTGCTGGAGCAATAAAGGCTGAGTCGTTACTGGCTGGAGCCCCTGTTGTGGTTGCACCTGTGGCAGATGCCCCACCCAAGAAATTGA
>CALLPZ010000416.1 GCA_938015405.1 uncultured Pseudanabaenaceae cyanobacterium | reverse complement strand
TGCGAATCTATCGAGGCTCAATATGACAAGAGACATTGAAGTCCAGACTCAATCTAGCAATGACAGGTCAAGCATCAGCCCCTGCCGAAGGTGGAGCATTACATAGAGTAGGGCGACATTAATGCAACCAATCAAGCCATGGCTACCCCTCATTCTTGCCAGTGCAACCACCTTGCTCCAGATCAAGCTAGGTTTGATCTCTACTCTAGAGCCCCTGGCCCAGCAGTTGCTATTCCAAGCACGCGGGGCAAGGCCTTGGCATGAGGATATTGTCCTCGTCAAAATTGACCAAGCCAGCATCGATCACCTCGGCTGGTTTCCTTGGCGACGCGATCGCTACACCGACTTGCTGGAGCAACTCACTGCAGCTCAAGCCGAGACCGTCGCTTTCAACATCATCTTTTCCGAAGATACCGAGGAAGATGCAGCCTTCGCCAATGCCATGGCAGAACATGGCCAAGTGGTCTTAGCCAGCACCTGGCACAGCAATTTAAATCCCTGGCGGCCAACTTCCACCTTGGCGCAAACTGCTGCTGCGATTGGGCATATCACCCAAGTCGACCCAGCCTCCCCGACCAGCCCAAGGCCTTATATCCAGGGGCAACCTGCCTTAGCAATCGCCACCGCCCAAACCCATCAGCTCAGCCAAGGCAATATTCAAATCCCCAATGGCAAGATTCCCCTATTACCCAACTGGCCTGGCCCCGTTGACCAACTCCCGCAATACTCCTTCGTGGAGATTCTGAAGCAGCAAGTCCCCCCAGAAGCACTCCAAGGCAAAATCGTCCTCGTCGGCATGACAGCCCCGGGCTTCGATCCGATCACAATTCCGTTCGAAGCCAATAATAGCGCCAGTGGCATTCATCTCCATGCCGCCATTCTGAACAGTTTTCTAGAACAAAACTGTCTGCGCCACCCTGCACAACAGTGGTGGATCATCGGTCTACTCCTCTGGGGAATGGGCCTGCGCTATGGCCTGACTCGTCTGGGCCAACGGAGCCAAGTCGGGGCAATCATCCTAGGGCTCTTACTCTGGCCAGTCCTGAGTTGCCTCGCGCTCGAGCTGAATCTGTTGCTGCCTATCGTGCTTCCCATGGTGCTGCTAGCCATGACGGGCTGTAGCCTACTGCTATTCAATAATATTCAGCTGCACCAGACCAACCATCAGCTACGAGATAAGGCAACGACAGATGTGCTCACTCAGCTGAGAAATCGTGCTTTTTTCAATGACTATTCAGCCTACATTTGGCGTGACTGCATCCACAGTCAACGACCTCTCTCTTTGCTGCTTTGCGATGTGGATTATTTCAAACCCTACAACGATCACTACGGGCATCCTGCCGGCGATCGCTGTCTCCATGACGTTGCCAGCAGCTTAAAGGCAGCAGTCTATCGATCTTCAGATTTAGTGGCTCGTTATGGCGGCGAGGAATTCGTAGTCCTCTTACCCAACACAACCTTGGATCGGGCTTGCGCCATTGCTGAGCGGATTCGGGCTCAGCTAGCCTTACGGGCTTTGCCCCATAAGGGGTCTAAGATTAATGACCATGTCACCCTCAGTCTTGGGGTGGTTTGCACGATGCCCACTCGATCCGGCAGCCTACAAACTTTGATTGAACAGGCGGATCAGGCCCTGTATCAGGCTAAGGCAGAAGGGCGCGATCGCTATATCGCCAGGACTTTGTAATGCAGCAAATGGGGAGGATGGAACCATCCCAAACCGTCTCCGGCCATCTCAGTGAGACAAGACGGTTAAAATCTCATCATTTAGAAGCGCTGATTCAGATTTAACCAGGGGCGGCAGCTGGCGATACAGGCGGGTGCAGCATCCGATTCGGTTCCAATGCTGTTAGTGCCGTTGGCGACACTCAAGTTATAGGCATCCAAACCCGCTTCAAAGCTTTGCTGACCCGGCGTCGAAGGTTGTTGAGTCGAGACCGTGGTTTGAGCAATCAAGTCAGCAGGGGCAGCGAAGGCTGCAGCGGAAGCGAACAGAACACCAGTGAAAGCCAAAGCGGAAGCGGTGCGGGTGATGAGTTTCATGAGGACTCCTGGGAAGATTCAGTGAGGCGTTGATGAGATGCGCCTTGTTTTCCGATATCTACAGAATGCAACCTGAAGCTGAGACTGGGATGGTTGGCATCTGAAGCTTGGAGAACATTTACCTGAGGATTTGCTGTAGTAACAACCGTTAGAAGCGCTGGTTCAGGTTCAACCAGGGGCGGCAGCTAGCGATACAGGCAGGGGCAGCATCCGATTCGGTGCCAATGCTGTCAATGCCATTGGCGACACTCAAGTTGTAATCATTCAAGTTCTCTTCGAAGCGTTGCTGCCCCGGTGTCGAAGGTTGCTGAGTTGAGACGGTGGTTTGAGCAATCAAGTCAGCAGGGGCAGCGAAGGTTGCTGCGGAAGCGAACAAAACACCAGTGAAGGCCAAAGCGGAAGCGGTGCGAGTGATGAAGGTCATGATTTAGGACTCCGTAGATTTAGAAGGGCTTTGAAGTGGCCCGTTCGTTTCGATGTCTACAGAATGCAGCCTGGGGCTGAGGCTGGGGTGATTAGCATCTGAAGCTTGGGGAACATTTAGCTGAGTGTTTGCTGTGAGACTGGGCAAGGACGGCTAACAGTCGGGAATGCCCCTGGAAAAGCCGCCGATGGACGTGAACTGAATGGCCCTGGATGGGGCTCGCTTGTGCGACGACAGCCGCGACGACAGTCCTACCAGGCTTCTCTTAGCGACAAGGGTTTGATCAGAACTCAAAGCGCATCGTTATAGTTGGGTATATGTAAGTCTGCCAATGAGGAGAGATGCAATGACAGCTCAAGTAACGGTTTCTCCCATTCCCGCGCTGGTCCAACAACAGCGAGCCTTTTTTGCCACTGGTCGCACCAAGCCGCTGGAGTTTCGTCTCGCTCAGTTGCAAAAGCTTAAACAAGCGATTATCGATCAACAAGATTCTATTGTTGAGGCGATCAAAGCTGACTTAGGCCGCCCCGCATTGGAAGCCTATTACGAGATTAGTACCCTGAGCGAAGTCAATCTGGCTCTCAAAAATCTCAAGGCTTGGATGAAGCCTAAGCGCGTAGGCTCTTCCATCGATCAGTTTCCCTCCTCGGCCTGGATTCAACCCGACCCATTGGGGGTGGCATTGATTATTGGCCCCTGGAATTATCCCTTCCAGCTGATGATGGCCCCCCTAGTGGGTGCCATCGCGGCAGGCAACTGTGCGGTGCTCAAGCCCTCTGAACATGCTGCCCAGACCTCTAAAGTGGTAGCCAAGATCATCGAATCAATTTTTGCCCCCGAGTACGTTGCGGTTGTGGAAGGCGATGCTGAGGTCAGTCAGCAGCTCTTGGCAGAGAAGTACGATCACATCTTTTTCACGGGCGGAACATCCATTGGCCGCATCATCATGGCGGCGGCGGCAAAGCATTTGACACCGGTCACGCTGGAGTTGGGCGGCAAGAGCCCCTGCATTGTGGATACCGAGATTAAAGTTGAGTA
>CALLPZ010000415.1 GCA_938015405.1 uncultured Pseudanabaenaceae cyanobacterium | reverse complement strand
TTTATCCCTTATTTCAGCAACGCCTCTTGTAGCTGTACACCTTCTCAACCTCCTTGTGAAGCACCTTTCAGTAATTTACAGTTTTGTCTAATGGCTTTCTCCCAAAGCCTATCAAGGCTATTACCGGTCAAAGCCCTTTTCATTCATGCTCGTGCTTTTACGGTAGTGCCTGGGAAATGACTCGGCCAAATTGCCCAAAAAGGGTCACATTTACGGAGCAGGGTTGGTGCTTTGCACTGCTATATATGGATTAGTAATTTTTTGCGGGTGCATCAAAATTCAATTACTGAGTTTCTACTAGGTAAGGTAGGGAACTCGATTTTCTATTCATAGATCGCAGTATCTATAGAGTAGAAACATTTAATTCCCATCCCAGAATTTGCTGCGCTGCTAAGAGCAGCTTGAGGGTTTTCGAATTCCTAGATTAGCTTTAGAGACTAATTGAGTCTTCAGGATCGAGAAGTTCAGTCTGAGTCCCCCCGACAAAATATTCATGGAAAACCTCAAATTCAACGAGCTAGTTATTGCAATTGCTGCTCAGAACTATGAGCCTAGTCTCTTACACCCTAATGCGCTCAAGTACAGTGGTGTTGTGCCAGAGGATTGGGAGTTAGCTCGCCAGCCTGTCATTCACCAACAAGGTTCCCAGGTTACTTTTTCCAACGGAATTCAGATTATTGCCCAGCCTAATCGCTGCCTGTTTATGGAGCCCTGGGCTGAGAAGACCGAACAAGAGCTAGAGGCACCTAGCATTGCCAGACGCTATGTCTCAACCCTTCCCAATCTTGACTATCGGGCTGTGGGGATCAATTTTCGTGCCTATGTCCCCTTTGAAGGTAATGAAGCTGGGCCTCAGGACTATATCAGCCAGCAATTACTAGCAGCTGGGGATTGGCAACGCTGCAATGCCAAATCCTCGCAACAGGAACTCAATTTGGTCTATGAGTTTGAGCAATATCGCCTCAACCTAACGATCAATAGTGCGACCTTTAACGATGCAGAGAAAGGACAAATACCGATCCTTCTCTTCAGTGGCAACTTCGAGTATTCCATTAACCCAGATTCATCTGTAGAGGCTGTCGCCCAAATACAGACCATCGTTGAAGACTGGACTAAAAATCTAAATGATTTTCAGGATACTTTGAGTCGCTTCCCTGCGATTAAAGTAGCAGTCATGGCTTAAGAACTCTCAGATATCTGAATTGAGCAATTTAGGGGCTTGGTTATACCAAGTCCCTATGGAGATATTTAAACAACAAAAACAGCGCATCCATGCTCTGTTTTAGATTGTTGTGCTTATTTATGGATCGAATTTTGAGGTGGTAGTAGGTGCTATGGCAGCCATTACCCAGAAAAGTTTCCCAATATTCTCTTGACTCAATTGTGTTCGGCTCGGCCATGACCCATGCAATCTTGCCCAACAAGAACCTTGTCTTGAAGGCTAAGGGTCACTTTACGTTTTGGACTGAGCTGGCTGCATTCTGCTAGCTGACTTAGGACTTCTCCTCCCATTTCAATTTCCTCTTTGCCGCATCCTAGTCTCTAGGATTAATAAGTTAATGGATTTTCCTGAACTGTTTGGATCAAAGCCTGTTGCCTCTGGCTTCTCACAAGATCTAAATTCAGATGACTTGCAAAGCCATCAGTCCCTTCCAGAGGGAGGCGAAGATCCGCTAAGGCGTTGGCAAAGTAAGCTGGCTCAACAGCAAAGCGGGATTGTTTTTATTGATCGCGCAGTGGAGGGCTATGAGACTCTCGTAGAGGGATTGGCCCAAGGAGTGGAGGCCATTCTGCTCGATGGAGCGAAGGATGGTGTTGCCCAAATAACCGAGATCCTCGCCCAACGAACAGACATTGATGCCGTTCACATTGTCTCCCATGGCGATGCGGGAACCGTGCAGCTGGGCAATAGTCATCTCAGCTTGGATTCTCTTGATCAATATGCTGCTGAGCTGCAACGTTGGACTGGGGCCCTCAACCAAGATGCTGACTTACTATTCTATGGCTGTAATTTAGCTTCCAATGCCTCAGGTCGCTCCCTCATTGAGCAGTTGGATGAGTTGACCGGAGCCGATGTGGCAGCTTCGGATGACCTAACAGGCAATGCAGCTTTAGGGGGAGATTGGGATTTAGAAGTCACGACTGGCGTGATTGAGACTGCGATCGCTTTCGATACAACGGCCCAGACAGCCTATGAAGGCGTTTTATTTACGGCATCATTAAGCGGCAGTTCCATCACTTTTACGGGGGATGCAGCGGCTGATAGCCTAACCCTGGGGCTGAATGCGAGCAATGAGCTGACTTACAGCGTAGATAATGGCGCTTCATTTACCAATGATCTGAACTCAACTGTAGGTGGCGTTCAACCATTTGTGGTGGCTGATGGTGGCTCTTTAGCCAACATTCAGGTGGACTTGGGCGATGGCAATGATACTTTTAGCCTAACTAATTCTCTATTTTTGAACGGTGGTTCCTTCACCATTGATGCAGAGATTATCAACATTGGTGCCGATGTTTCAGCAGGAGCCATTAACCTTGCTGCGATCGCATCAGGTAGCAGCAGTGCTGCGGCTCAAATCAGCATTAACGATGCTGCCATCACCGCTACGAGTTTAGCGATCGCGGCTGATGCCAGCCTCACCGCATCCACCACAGGCTCTGCGACCCTGCTCAGTAATGCATTGATCTCGGTAACGGGCAATAGCAATCTCAATGTCAGCGGTGCTTTGAGTCTCAAAGCCACCAACGAACTTGGTATTACGACCAGTGATTCTGCCGCTTCGATTCAAGGTACACAAAATACCAAGGCAGAGCTAGGCCCTGGCGTAACAGTCACCGCAGCGAGCTTAGAGCTTTCAGCCCAAACGAACGGTGATACTACCAGCGATATTCAAAGCAATTTGAGTGGCCTATTGAGCAGCTCGACGAATATTGGCCTTACCAACCAAACCTATGCCGGAATTGGGGCTGGGGCAACGGTTAACATCGGTAACCAAGCGATTTCTGGCAGTGAGCCTGCCAGTGTTTTGATTGAGGCTTTGGATGGTACTCAACTCAGCAATACAGCCAGTTCTGTTGCTTTGCTTTCAGGCGTCACCGCCCTAACGAGTGATATTACGCTCAATCGAGATACCCAGGCCTATGTAGGTGATTTTGGCAGTCAAACTTCCGTTGCTGGAACCACCTTAAACACTACGGGATTGGCCAAGGGGCTAGCACAAAATACCGGGGGAATCACAGCAGAGGTTGATTCGGGCCTGGCTGGCGTGGTGACGAATACCGCAGTGGACCAGGCGATCGCTGCTTTTGATAATGTCAAGTTCAACGATGACATTAACCTTGCTAGCCCAGGCAGCCTAGAGCTCCAAGCCAAAAATGCGGCGAGTTATATCAGCATTGGGAAACAGCTTGATAACGATATTTCAGGTGCAACCCAGGCCCACATCTCCAATAGCACCCTAGATGCAAATAATGCTGGCACAACTGATGGTGTTTCAATTTCTGCAATTGACTCAGCCATTCTCAAGGCAGACTCTTCCCGCGCGGATGTGGATGTTAGTGCCATCGACCCGGCAACAACCCCTGTTATTGCCGTTGCAGCCTCCACAGCGGTCAATAAACTAGATCGAGCAACAAAAGCCTATCTGGATCAATCAACGGTCAACGTCACCAGCGGCGACTTAACAGTTAGTGCTGAGCGCCAAGCTGAAATCAGTGCGACGACTGAAGCAGCGGCAGCGACCTCCAGTGTTCCACAAACGGGACTTTCCTTTAGCGGTGGCGGAACCTTTGCAGCCAACCTAATTACGGGGGATGTGGCGGCCTATGGACAAAGCAGCACGATTCAAACTTCAACCAGTGGCAATATCCAGCTGACCGCCCAGGATTCATCTGCCATTGATGCCACCTCGGAAGGAGGCTCTACGGTCACCACCGGAACCTGGGGCACCAATATTCAGGGCACCGCTGTGGGCACCTCGATCGCCTTCAACAGCATCGGTTGGGACATTACCAATCCCGCCGCTCAAACCATTGATGCGCTGCTGGGCAGTGACTTTAGCGGGGCTCAATCAGCCAATGTCCAGGCCTATTTGATGGATTCTGCCACGACGGCAGCAGGCGATCTCAGCCTCAACGCGACCGGGGCCGCCAAGCTCAATGCCACGGTCAGTAATGCGGCAGAATCCACATCATCAGCTCTCTATGGTGCAACGGGCCTGGGCGTCAGCGGCGTTTTGGCGACGAACCGAGTGGCGGGTACAACTGATGCCTATATCGATTTCACCACCACTGGCACCGTTGGCGCTGGCGGAAGTTTGGCAGCGATCGCCCAAAACAATTCCGAGATCTACTCCAACAGCAAGATGGTCTCCTCAGCCATCGTTACCAATGATGGTGGGGCAAAGGTCATCAACGATGGTCTCACTGACATCCTCAGCAATGACTTCACCACCAGCGATGGCTTGCAGAGCATTAACTTTGGCCAGAAAGTTCGTCTCGCCGATAGCTACAGCAACGGGGGCGATGCCGGTGGCGTTTATGAATATTTGGGCCAGACTCAAAATCTAAACCTCAGCACCCAAGACTACAGCGATCTGGGCTTCTGGAAAAAATTACAAGAGACCCAGCTGATTCCCCAGGGCAATAACCTGACGGACTCTGACGCGATCGCGATCGGTGGCCTCGTGGTCAGCAACGACATTCGTGGTGGCGTCTCCAGCTCCATCAACAATGCCAACACGAGCGCGGCGGATGCCACGGTCCAGGCCGTTGAGAATGCCATCATCCAGGCCACCGCAGACAGCGCCGCATCCTCCTCCGGCGGTAGCGCCTATGGCTCCGGTGAATCCATTGCGGTGAATGGAACCGTCGCCACCAACTTCATTCAAGGAGAGGCCACCGCCAAGATTACCAACGGCAGTATTACCACCAGCGGCAACTTAACGGTTGATGCCCAAAACACAGCCAATATTGACGCCACCACCCTCAGCGCCACAACTTCGGGTGACACCGCAGTGGGAGCAACCGTCGCTTTCAACAGCATTGGCTGGACTTCCCCCTCTATCTTCAGCAATGCCAATGGCATTAATGCACTGATTGGTAATCCATCGGGATTGGTGACGCCGGGCACGACAGCTGCGATACAGGCTTTCATTCAAGATGCAGCGATTAGCACGGCGGGAGACTTGACGCTGAAGGCCAATGCTCAGTCCCAAATCAAGGCGAATGTCAGCAATACGGCAACTTCTGCGGCATCGGCATTGTTTGGGGCAACGGGCATGAGCCTGGGGGCGTTGCTGTCGAGTAACACCGTGCGCAGCGGTGCGACATCCTATATCAACTTTACGAATCCTGGGGGGTCCGTTGCGGTGACGGGCAATCTGGCCGCTTCGGCCACCGATCAAGCCAGCATTGATGCAACCTCAACGATCAAATCGGTCTCTTCGACGACCAATGATGGTGGGGCTAGCCTCCTCAATGATTTCCTCAATACGTTGCTGGATGACTATCAATACACCAATAATTCTGGAACCCAGACGCTAGGGTTTGGCGATCGCGTTCGCCTAGCAGATGACTATGCCAACGCCGGCCTCCAAGGCAAGGTCTACCAATATATGGGAGGCAGCTCAGCTTCCCTCAATTTGGTCACCGAAGACTATACCAATGTGGGCTTCTGGAAAGAAGTCAGTGCCACCAACGCCATTCCGACGGGCTTCAATGTCAGTGATTCTGATTCCATCGGCATCGGTGGCCTTGTGGTTCGGAACGATGTACGCGGGGATGTGGATAGTTTCATTAATAACGCCACGGTCAATGCAGGCAACATTGAACTTAACGCGATCGAAACGGCGACGATCAAAGCCATTTCTGAAACCACAGCTAGCTCCTCGGGTGGCAGTGCCTATGGCAGTGGAACCTCTCTCGCTGTGGGCGGAACCCTCGCCACCAACCTGATCCTTACTGCTGCCAATGCCTATATTTCGAACAGCGATATCACCACGACAACGCTGAATGGGAGGGTAGGCAGCGTTGTGCTGGATGCCCAAAACACCTCTGCGATCGATGCCACGGTCACCACTTCAGTCTCCTCCGGCGATACAGCGATGGGGGTCACCCTGGCCTTCAACACCATTGGGCGTGTGGCGGAAAGTCTAATCTTCAATACGTTAGACGGCGTTGTGGGTTCCCTTGGAACCGATGCTTTAGGCCTGGAAGATCCCTCCAATGTGCAGGCCTACATCCAGGATTCAACGATCAATGCCGCGACCGATTTGACCTTGACCGCCACGGCGAAAACCCAGCTCAATGCCAACCTCACCAATGAGTCTATTTCCAATGCATCTGCCCTGGTCAATGCCACCGGCATGAGCATCGGCGGAGCCCTGGCCACCAACATGGTCAGCAGCCAGGCCAAAGCCTTTATCAACAATGGAGCCACCCAAACAACTACGGCTGGGGGAGCCATTGCGATTACCGCCAGCGATGAAGCCGGCATCAAAGCGGATAGCAAATCCACCTCCTCTTCCACCACAACCAATGATGGCGGCATCAGCACGATCAATAGCTATCTGGGCCGCATCGATGACTATCGCTTCACCTCCAAGTCAGGCACCCAGACTGTTTTTCAAGCTGACAATGTCCGACTGGCTACGGACCATGCAGGTGGCGGTGACGGAGGAGCAACCTATCGCTTCCTGATTGATAATGCCAATGGCACCAGCGTCAATCTGGGAACTGAAGACTACACCGATACCAGTCGATGGCTCAAACTCACCCAGTCCACAGGGGACCTACTGCCCAGCATTGGCAATGTCACGGATTCCGACTCTATTGCCATGGGTGGCCTAGTTGTCGTCAATAGCGTCACAGGCGGTGCTGAGAGCAGCATCAGCAATACAACCGTTAGCGCCAATGCAGTTAATCTGACCGCCACAGAACAGGCTCAAATTCAGGCCACTGCGGAGAGCAATGCCAGCTCCTCGGGGGGCAGTCTCTACGGCAGCGGTACCTCAGCGGCCTACAACGGCACGTTGGCCGTGAACCTAATCTTGAGTGATGCTAAGGCAACGATTACGGATAGTAGCCTGACGGCCGCTGCAAACTTGAGCTTAGCGGCCCAAAACAACTCCCTCACGGATGCCACTCTGCTGAGCAGCACCCAAACCGGTGACACTGCCGTAGGTGCATCCGTTGCCTTTAACGTCATGGGTTGGAGCGTGCCAGGGCTGCTCTCGAAGGGATTAAATGCCTTCATTGGTGACCCCAGTGAGGCAGGTCTATTCACCGGAAGTCCAGTGGGGACCCAGGCTTCCATTGAGAATTCGGTGGTTAATGTGGCGGGCGATCTTTCCATTACCGCCAACACCACCGCCCAGCTCAATGCCACGGTCAGCAATGC